>NZ_JXYF01000038.1:0-41113 GCF_000967735.1 Paracoccus sp. S4493 | reverse complement strand
CAAGATCATCAAGTGATCCAGGGCCCGAACGGGCCAAGGAACGCTGCGGGAAAGGCCACCCTTCGGGGTGGCCTTTTTCATGCGGCCCGCGGCGCTTGACGGGCAGGCCGATTTGCGGCATAGGACCGCAACGCTGCCGGTTCGCGAAGAATCGTCGGTTTTGCGCGTGGCCGCCTCATCGTGGGCGGCCTGCGTTTTTTTCGTACGGTCCGATGCTGGCGCCGCGTGGTGCGCCGTCAGCCTCTCGACTGGAACTCCCCGCAAGAGGGATGTCTTTATGCAAAGCCAGAATATCCGGATCCGGCTGAAGGCCTTCGATTACCGCGTGCTGGACGCCAGCACCCAGGAAATCGTCAACACGGCCAAGCGCACCGGCGCGACCGTCCGCGGCCCGATCCCGCTGCCGAACAAGATCGAGAAATTCACCGTCCTGCGCGGTCCGCACATCGACAAGAAGTCGCGCGACCAGTGGGAAATCCGCACGCACAAGCGTCTGCTGGACATCGTCGATCCGACCCCGCAGACCGTTGACGCCCTCATGAAGCTCGACCTCGCCGCCGGCGTGGACGTCGAGATCAAAGTCTGAGGAGGCAGATCATGTTGCGTACTGGTATCATCGCCAAGAAACTGGGCATGACCCGTCTGTTCCTCGAGGACGGCCGTCAGGTTCCCGTCACCGTCCTGCAACTGGACGGCCTGCAGGTCATCGCGCAGCGCACCGCCGCGACCGATGGCTATACCGCCGTCCAGCTGGGCGCCGGCGAGGCGAAAGCAAAGCGCACGACCGCAGCGATGCGCGGTCACTTTGCCAAGGCCTCGGTCGCGCCCAAGCGCAAGATCGTGGAATTCCGCGTTGCGGAAGAGAACCTGATCAACGTCGGTGAGGAGATCACGGCTGACCACTACTTCTCGGGTCAGTATGTGGACATCGCCGGCATCTCGATCGGTAAGGGCTTTGCTGGCGCCATGAAGCGCCACAACTTCGGCGGTCTGCGCGCGTCGCACGGCGTGTCCGTCAGCCACCGTTCGCACGGTTCGACCGGCCAGTGCCAGGACCCCGGCAAGGTGTTCAAGGGCAAGAAGATGGCAGGTCACCTGGGTGCCGTCCGCGTCACCACGCAGAACCTGCAGGTCGTCCGCACGGATTCCGAGCGCGGCCTGATCATGGTCAAGGGCTCGGTGCCGGGCTCGAAGGGTGGCTGGGTCACCGTCAAGGACGCCGTCAAGAAGGCGACGCCCGAGAACCTGATCTATCCGGCCGCCCTGCGGTCCGCCGCCCGCGAAGCCGCGCGTCTGGCTGAGGAAGCCGCCGCCGCCGCCGCCGCCGAGGAAGAAGCCGCCCGCGAGGAGGCCGCCCGTCTGGCCGCCGAGCAGGAAGCCGCCGCCCTGGCCGAGGCCGAAGCCTCGATCAAGTCGGACAAGGACGCTGCCGATCCCAACGCGGAAGAGCCGGCATCCAATGACGACGCGCCGGAAGGAGACAAGTGATGAAACTTGATGTGATCAAGCTGGATTCCGGCGCAGCCGGGTCGATCGATCTGGCCGACGACATCTTCGGGCTGGAGCCGCGCGGCGACATCCTGCAGCGCGTCGTGCGTTGGCAGCGCGCCAAGGCACAGGCCGGCACCCACTCGGTGCTGGGCAAGTCGGACGTCAGCTACTCGACCAAGAAGATCTATCGCCAGAAGGGCACCGGCGGCGCACGCCACGGCTCCCGCAAGGCGCCGACCTTCCGCCACGGCGGCGTCTATAAGGGTCCGACCCCGCGGTCGCACGCTTTCGATCTGCCCAAGAAGGTCCGTGCCCTGGGTCTGCGTCACGCGCTGTCGGCGAAGGCCACCGCGGGTGAACTGGTCATCATCGAGGATCTGAACCTCGCCGATGCCAAGACCGCAGCCGTCGCCAAGGCCGTCCGTGAGAACGGCTGGAAGCGCGTGCTGGTGATCGACGGTGCCGAAGTGAACGAGAACTTCGCCCGTGCCGCCCGCAACATCGAAGGCGTGGACATCCTGCCGTCGATGGGTGCCAACGTGTATGACATCCTCAAGCGTGATACACTGGTCATCACGCGCGCCGGTGTCGAAGCTCTGGAGGCTCGTCTGAAATGAGCGCGAAAGCAGAACATTACGACGTGATCGTCAAGCCGATCATCACCGAGAAGGCCACCATGACGTCCGAGAACAACGGCGTCGTGTTCCAGGTCGCCAAGGACTCGAACAAGCCGCAGATCAAGCAGGCCGTCGAGACCCTGTTCGGCGTCAAGGTGAAGGCGGTCAACACCACCATCACCAAGGGCAAGCAGAAGCGCTTCCGCGGCCAGCTGGGTCGTCGCAGCGACGTCAAGAAGGCCTATGTGACGCTGGAAGCCGGCAGCACCATCGACGTTTCGACCGGTCTCTGATAACCGGACGCGATCTGGCGGCCCCGGCATTCCGGGGCCGCCGCAATTGACTGAAACGGACCACCCTGGTCCAAAGCAACGGAAGACAGAAAGATGGCATTGAAGTCGTACAAACCGACGACGCCTGGCCAGCGTGGGCTGGTTCTGATCGACCGTTCGGAGCTTTGGAAAGGTCGCCCGGTCAAGAGCCTCACCGAGGGTCTGACCAAGAAAGGCGGCCGGAACAACACCGGACGGATCACCATGCGGCGCCAAGGCGGCGGCGCGAAACGCCTGTATCGCATCGTCGATTTCAAGCGCACCAAGTTCGACATGGCCGGCACGGTCGAGCGGATCGAGTACGATCCCAACCGCACCGCCTTCATCGCGCTGATCAAGTACGAAGACGGCGAGCAGACCTATATCCTGGCACCGCAGCGTCTGGCCATCGGCGACAAGGTCGTCGCGGGTTCCAAGGTCGACGTGAAGCCGGGCAACGCCATGCCCTTCAGCGGCATGCCCATCGGCACGATCGTCCACAACGTCGAGCTGAAGCCCGGCAAGGGCGGTCAGATCGCGCGTTCGGCGGGCACCTATGCCCAGTTCGTGGGTCGTGACGGCGGCTATGCCCAGATCCGCCTGTCCTCGGGCGAGCTGCGCCTGGTCCGTCAGGAATGCATGGCGACCATCGGCGCCGTGTCGAATGCCGACCATTCGAACCAGAACCTCGGCAAGGCCGGCCGCAACCGCCACAAGGGCATCCGCCCGAGCGTCCGCGGTGTCGCCATGAACCCGATCGACCACCCGCATGGTGGTGGTGAGGGCCGCACCTCGGGTGGCCGCACGCCGGTCACGCCCTGGGGTAAGGACACCAAGGGCAAGAAGACCCGCAGCAACAAGGCGACCGACAAGTACATCTTGCGTTCGCGTCACGCGAAGAAGAAGGGGCGCTGACCTATGGCACGTTCTGTTTGGAAAGGCCCCTTTGTTGACGCCTATGTGCTCAAGAAAGCCGAGAAGGCCCGTGAGTCGGGGAAATCCGACGTCATCAAGATCTGGTCGCGTCGCTCGACCATCCTGCCGCAATTCGTCGGCCTGACCTTTGCCGTCTACAACGGGCACAAGCACATCCCCGTGAACGTCAGCGAAGAGATGATCGGTCAGAAGTTCGGTGAATATTCGCCCACGCGCACCTATTACGGGCACGCCGCGGACAAGAAAGCCAAGAGGAAGTAATCGTCATGGGTAAGGAAAACAATCCGCGCCGCGTGGCGGAGAACGAGGCCTTCGCCAAGACGAAGATGCTTCGCACCTCGCCGCAGAAGCTGAACCTGGTGGCTCAGCTGATCCGCGGCAAGAAGGTCGACAAGGCTCTGGCCGACCTGACCTTCTCGCACAAGCGCATCGCCGGCGACGTGAAGAAATGCCTTCAGTCCGCCATCGCGAATGCCGAGAACAACCACGGTCTGGACGTCGACAACCTGGTCGTCGCCGAGGCGTGGGTCGGCAAGAACCTGGTGATGAAGCGTGGCCGTCCGCGGGCACGTGGCCGCTTCGGCAAGATCATGAAGCCGTTTTCGGAAATCACCATCAAGGTGCGCCAAGTCGAGGAGCAAGCGTAATGGGTCAGAAGGTCAATCCGATCGGCATGCGCCTCCAGGTCAACCGCACCTGGGACAGCCGCTGGTACGCCGACGACAAGGACTATGGCAATCTGCTGCTTGAAGACCTGAAGATCCGGGACTTCATCCGCACCGAAGCCAAGCAGGCCGGCATCAGCCGCGTCATCATCGAGCGCCCCCACAAGAAGTGCCGCGTGACCATTCACGCAGCGCGTCCCGGTGTCATCATCGGCAAGAAGGGTGCGGACATCGAGACCCTGCGCAAGAAGCTGGCGAACTTCACTGACAGCGAACTGCACCTGAACATCGTCGAAGTGCGCAAGCCCGACGTCGATGCGCAGCTGGTCGCCGAGTCGATCGCTCAGCAGCTGGAGCGTCGCGTGTCGTTCCGCCGCGCGATGAAGCGTTCGGTCCAGAACGCGATGCGCATGGGTGCCCTGGGCATCCGCGTGAACGTCGCCGGCCGTCTCGGCGGTGCCGAGATCGCACGGACCGAGTGGTATCGCGAGGGCCGCGTGCCCCTGCACACCCTGCGGGCCGACATCGACTATGCACTCTGCGAAGCCACGACCCCGTACGGGATCATCGGCGTGAAGGTGTGGATCTTCAAGGGCGAGATCATGGAACATGATCCCCAGGCCCATGATCGCCGCGCTGCCGAGGCCCAGGAAGGTCCGGCCCCCCGTGGTCCGCGCCGCGACGCCCGGTAAGGAGTAGAAAACAATGCTGCAACCGAAACGGACCAAGTTCCGCAAACAGCACAAGGGCCGTATCCACGGCGAGGCAAAGGGCGGTTTCGACCTGAACTTTGGCTCGTTCGCCCTGAAGGCAACCGAACCGGAGCGCGTCACCGCGCGCCAGATCGAGGCGGCCCGCCGCGCGATCACCCGTCACATGAAGCGTCAGGGCCGGGTCTGGATCCGGATTTTCCCGGACGTCCCGGTGTCGTCCAAGCCCACCGAGGTCCGGATGGGTAAGGGCAAGGGTTCCGTCGACTTCTGGGCGGCCCGGGTGCATCCCGGCCGGATCATGTTCGAGATCGACGGCGTGAACGACACCATCGCCCGCGAGGCCCTGCGCCTCGGCGCGATGAAGCTGCCGGTCCTGACCCGCATCGTCGCACGCGAAGACTGGTAAGCGTCGGCCCGCCGGGCCAGCGCGAAAGGGGGCCCCGCCGAGCGATCGGCGGGGCCCCTGCCTTTTCCAGCAAACGGGCTTGCCAAACGGGCGTTCAGCCTGTATGCGCAGGCCTTCATCACGAAACTCCACCGGAATCAGGGTGGCCCTGGCGACAGGGGCTCTCCGGTGATGTTGAAAGGAAGACGCGTCATGGACGCCACCGAACTGAAGTCGAAGACGCCCGACCAGCTGAAGGATCAGCTGGTTGCGCTGAAAAAAGAGGCCTTCAACCTGCGCTTTCAGCAGGCGACCGGCCAGCTGGAAAGCACCGCACGCATGCGCACCGTCCGTCGCGACGTGGCCCGCGTGAAGACGATTCTGAACCAGAAAGCGGCCGAAGCCGCGGCCTCAAACTAAGGAGCCCGGCCCATGCCCAAACGTATCCTGCAAGGCCGCGTCACCAGCGACAAGAACGAACAGACGATCACCGTCCTGGTCGAGCGCCGCTTCAAGCATCCCGTGCTGCACAAGATCGTGCGCTCGTCGAAGAAATACCGCGCGCATGACGCGCAGAACCAGTTCAAGATCGGGGACACCGTTCGCATCGTCGAATGCGCCCCGATCTCGAAGACGAAACGCTGGACTGTCCTGACGGACGAAGCGGTCAACGCCTGAAGTCCATCATTACAGATCAGAAATGATCGAAACCCTGGGGCCGCAGTCGGCGGTCCCCAAAGGTCGGGAGAAACCAAATGATCCAGATGCAGACCAATCTGGATGTTGCTGATAACTCGGGCGCTCGCCGGGTTCAGTGCATCAAGGTCCTGGGTGGTTCGCACCGTCGCTATGCGTCGGTGGGCGACATCATTGTCGTGTCCGTGAAGGAAGCCATCCCCCGGGGCCGGGTGAAGAAGGGTGACGTCCGCAAGGCCGTCGTCGTTCGCACCGCCAAGGAAGTGAATCGCGAAGACGGAACCTCGATCCGCTTCGACCGCAACGCCGCCGTCATCCTGAACAACCAGGGCGAACCGGTCGGCACCCGTATCTTCGGGCCGGTCGTGCGCGAGCTGCGTGCGAAGAACTTCATGAAGATCATCTCGCTTGCACCGGAGGTGCTGTGATGGCTGCCAAGCTGAAGAAGGGCGACAAGGTCGTCGTGCTGGCCGGCAAGGACAAGGGCAAGCAGGGTGAGATCACCGCTGTCATGCCCAAGGACAACAAGGCCATCGTGGACGGCGTGAACGTCGCCATCCGCCACACCAAGCAGTCCCAGAACAGCCAGGGCGGCCGCGTGTCGAAGGCCATGCCGATCGACCTGTCGAACCTGTCGCTGATGGACAAGAACGGCAAGGCAACCCGCGTCGGCTTCCGCATGGAAGACGGCGGCAAGGTCCGCTTTGCCAAGACCACGGGAGACGTGATCTGATGCTGGACGACGCCAAGTACACGCCCCGCCTGCGCGCGGTGTTCACCGACACCATCAAGGCCGCGCTGAAGGAAGAGTTCAGCTACAAGAACGACATGCAGATCCCGCGTCTGGACAAGATCGTCCTGAACATGGGTGTCGGCGAAGCCGTCAAGGACACCAAGAAGGTCAAGCAGGCGGCCGACGAGCTGTCGCTGATCGCCGGTCAGAAGGCCATCATCACCTATGCCAAGAAGTCGATCGCCGGCTTCCGCGTGCGTGAGGAGATGCCGCTTGGCTGCAAGGTGACCCTGCGCGGCGACCGCATGTACGAATTCCTGGACCGCCTGATCAACATCGCGCTGCCCCGCGTCCGCGACTTCCGCGGCGTGAAGCCGACGTCGTTCGACGGCCGCGGCAACTATGCGATGGGCCTGAAAGAGCACATCGTTTTCCCGGAAATCAACTTCGACAAGGTCGACGAAGTTCTGGGGATGGACATCATCATCTGCACCACCGCGACGACCGACGCGGAAGCGAAGTCGCTGTTGAAGCATTTCAACATGCCGTTCACCAGCTGATCGCGGAGGGAAAGAAGATATGGCAAAGAAATCCATGATCGAGCGCGAGAACAAGCGCGCACGTCTGGTCAAGCAATACGCTGCAAAGCGTGCTGAACTGAACGAGGTCATCAAGGACCAGTCCCGCCCGATGGAAGAGCGGTTCAAGGCCACGCTGAAGCTGGCCGAACTGCCGCGCAACTCGTCGGCGACGCGCCTGCACAACCGGTGCCAACTGACCGGTCGTCCGCATGCGTATTACCGCAAACTGAAACTGTCGCGGATCATGCTGCGCGAGCTCGGCTCGCACGGTCAGATCCCCGGCCTGGTCAAGTCCAGCTGGTAAGGGGGCACATACCATGATGAACGATCCTCTCGGCGATATGCTGACCCGCATCCGCAATGCGCAGATGCGCGGCAAATCGACCGTCCGCACCCCCGCCTCCAAGCTGCGTGCCTGGGTTCTGGACGTGCTGAAGAACGAAGGTTACATCCGCGGCTACGAGGAAGTGACCACCACCGAGGGCCACAAAGAGCTGGAAATCGGGCTGAAGTACCACGACGGAACCCCGGTCATCCGGGAACTGTCGCGCGTGTCGAAGCCGGGTCGCCGGGTCTATGCCGGGTCTAAGGAAATCCCGCAGGTCCGTCAGGGTCTGGGCGTCTCGATCGTCTCGACTCCCAAGGGCGTCATGTCGGATGCAGCGGCTCGCAATGCCAATGTTGGCGGCGAAGTCCTCTGCACCGTGTTCTAAGGAGGGCAGAATGTCTCGTATTGGTAAGAAGCCGGTCGAACTGCCCAAGGGCGTGACGGCCGAGATCAAGGGTCAGACCATCGAAGTGAAGGGGCCGAAGGGCACCCGTCATTTCACGGCGACCGATGATGTGGATCTGGTGCTGGAAGATGGTTCCGTCGCGGTCAAGCCGCGCGGAACGTCCAAGCGTGCGCGCCAGCAGTGGGGGATGACCCGCTCGATGATCGAGAACCTGACCGTGGGCG
Organism: Paracoccus sp. S4493; assembly: GCF_000967735.1. Taxonomy (NCBI): domain Bacteria; kingdom Pseudomonadati; phylum Pseudomonadota; class Alphaproteobacteria; order Rhodobacterales; family Paracoccaceae; genus Paracoccus; species Paracoccus sp. S4493. The sequence goes on along the minus strand of NZ_JXYF01000038.1, from coordinate 33,027 downwards.
TGTCCACCGGGTTCAAGAAGGAGCTGGAGATCCAGGGTGTGGGTTACCGCGCCAACATGCAGGGCAAGGACCTGAAGTTGGCTCTGGGCTACTCGCATGACGTGATCTTCGAGGTGCCGGAAGGCGTCACGGTGTCGTCTCCGAAGCAGACCGAAATCGTTGTGGAAGGCATTGACCAGCAGCTTGTTGGCCAGGTCGCAGCGAACATCCGCGAGTGGCGCAAGCCCGAGCCCTACAAGGGCAAGGGTATCCGCTACAAGGGCGAGTTCGTGTTCCGCAAGGAAGGCAAGAAGAAGTAAGGGGCGCATGAAATGGCACTGAAAAAGCAAGAGCTGTTCCAGAAGCGCCGCCTGCGCGTTCGGAACAAGCTGCGGGCGATGTCGAACGGCCGTCCGCGGATGTCGATCCACCGGTCCTCGAAGAACATCTTCGTGCAGGTGATCGACGACCTGAAGGGCGTGACCCTGGCTTCGGCAAGCACGCTGGAGAAGGACCTGGGCCTGATCGGCAAGAACAACGTCGAGGCTGCGGCCAAGATCGGTTCGACCATCGCCGAGCGTGCGAAAGCCGCTGGCGTGGAAGAAGTTGTGTTCGACCGCGGCGGCTTCATCTTCCACGGCAAGGTCAAGGCTCTGGCCGACGCCGCCCGTGAAGGTGGTCTGAAGTTCTGATCCTGCGGACGGCGCATGCCCCAGTGGCGGCGCCGTCCCGATGATCCGGGAACATCCGTTCACCGGGATCGACACAACCGGCGCCGCGCGCGCCCGCGTACAAGGAATGCCTCATGGCAGAACGTGACAACAACCGCCGGGGCGGTCGCAACGACCGCGAAGAGAACCCGGAATTCCAGGACCGCCTGGTTGCCATCAACCGCGTGTCCAAGACGGTCAAGGGCGGCAAGCGCTTTGGCTTTGCGGCACTCGTCGTCGTCGGTGACCAACGCGGCCGCGTCGGTTTCGGCAAGGGCAAGGCCAAAGAGGTCCCCGAGGCGATCCGCAAGGCGACCGAGCAGGCCAAGCGCGGCCTGATCCGCGTCCCGCTGCGTGACGGCCGTACCCTGCACCACGACATCGAAGGTCGTCATGGCGCCGGCAAGGTCATCATGCGTACGGCCGTCGCCGGTACCGGCATCATCGCAGGCGGCCCGATGCGCGCCGTGTTCGAGATGCTGGGCGTGCAGGACGTCGTGGCCAAGTCGCAGGGGTCGCAGAACCCCTACAACATGATCCGCGCCACCCTGGACGGTCTGAAGAAAGAGTCGAGCCCCCGCAGCGTCGCGACCCGTCGCGGCAAGAAAGTGGCCGACATCCTGCCCTCGAACGACAAGCCGGCTGACGCCGCTGTCGAAGCGTAAGGAGCGAGACGCATGGCAACCATCGTCATCAAGCAGATCGGATCGCCGATCCGCCGCCCCAAGGACCAGCTGGCCACCCTGAAGGGCCTGGGCCTGAACAAGATGAACCGCACCCGCGAACTGGAGGATACCCCCTCCGTGCGCGGCATGGTCAACAAGATCCCGCATCTGGTGGCGATCATCGAAGAAAAGGCCTGATCCCCGCGGTCAGGTCAGTGAAACGCCCCGCCATTGCGGGGCGTTTTGCGTTTCAGCGCTATTCGCGGCAGGCATAGAGCGTGCCGCCCACTGCCACGACCGATACCGCAGCCCCGGTCAGCAGCACCGGAGAGGCCGCGACCGCCGCCGCCGCACCGCCAAGCGAGGCCAGTGCCCCGGACACCGCCGTGCCCGCGCCGCTGAGGATCACGGCCCCGGACGCATCGGGCAGCGCCTGCAGCCCCTGTACGGACCGTCTGGCCGCGGCACCCGACAGCGCCCCCGCGGCGGCGGTCGTCTGGTTCACGCGGCGACAGACGGCGCGGGTCTGGCTGCGGCACACGCCCCAGGCATCCCGCGCCCCCAGGTCATAGCCCATCACCGATTCGCTGGCCTTGTCGAAGCGGAGGCAGAAGGGCAGGCGTTCCTCGTCCGTCAGTTCGGGCGTCAGGCTGCGCAGGACGACATAGCTGGGGCAGTCGTGGCGCCCGATGCGGGTGGCCAGCTGTTCGCGGCGCGAATAGGTGTCCGACAGCCGCGCCTCGGCCTTGTCATAGCCCATGACGACATCGCGGTCATTGATACGGGCGGTGCAGAAGGTCGGCTCTGCCTCCTGTGCGGCGACGGGCGCGGCCGGCAGGGAGGAGAGCAGGGCAAGGATGGGGATCAGGGCAAGGCGGGGCATGGCAACTTCCGGTAGTATCGGGGATGGCCCATGCGTGGGGCAGGGGGGCGCGCCACTCAAGACACAAGATGGTGTCGGGCGTGATTGGCAACGCCCCTGTGGCGGGATCGCTTGAAAGATGCGGGCATTGCGCGTATAGGGCCCCGGTGCTCAATGGCACAGTGATTCAACAAGCAAGAAAAGCCGTGGCCCCCTGTTTCGCTTCGAGGGAGTGTCCGGCAAGGAGAAGCGACATGAAACTGCATGAAATCCGCGACAATGATGGCGCGAACCGCTCGAAGAAGCGCGTTGCGCGTGGTCCGGGCTCGGGCAAGGGCAAGACCGCCGGCCGGGGTATCAAGGGCCAGAAGTCGCGTTCGGGCGTCGCCCTGGGCGGATACGAAGGCGGCCAGATGCCGCTGTACCGCCGCCTGCCCAAGCGCGGCTTCAGCAAGCCGAACGCAAAGTCGTTCGCCGTTGTGAACCTGGGCCAGATCCAGGGCTTCATCGATGCGGGCAAGATCGACGGCAAGGCAGAGCTGACCGAAGACGCGCTGGTCGCATCGGGTCTGGTCCGCCGCAAGCTGGACGGCATCCGTCTGCTGGCCACCGGCGAGCTGAAGTCGGGCATGACCATCACCGTCACCGGTGCCTCGAAAGCCGCGATCGACGCGGTCGAGAAGGCGGGCGGCAAGGTCAACCTGCCGGCAGCGCGCGACGCGGCGGCCGAATAAGCTGTTGAAGGGGGCTTTCCTGCCCCATAGATAGCATCTAGGTTTTCAGGCGCCGCCGGTCCCCGCGAAAACGGGTCGGCGGCGCTGTCATGACACGGGACATAAACAGCATGGCGTCAGCCGCAGAACAGATGGCCGCGAACCTCTCCTGGGGGCAGCTCGGCAAGGCCACGGAACTTCGCCAGCGGATCTGGTTCACGATCGGCGTGCTGATCATGTACCGCATCGGCACCTATATTCCGGTGCCCGGCATCGACGGCGCGGCGCTGCGCAACTTCATGGAGCAGGCCTCGACGGGCATCGGCGGCATGCTGTCCATGTTCACCGGCGGCGCGCTTGGCCGGATGGGTGTTTTTGCCCTGGGCATCATGCCCTACATCTCGGCCTCGATCATCGTTCAGCTGCTGACCTCGATGGTCCCGTCGCTGGAGCAGCTGAAGAAGGAAGGCGAGACCGGCCGCAAGAAGATCAACCAGTACACCCGCTACGGCACCGTGGCGCTGGCGCTGTTCCAGGCATACGGCCTGGCACGCAGCCTGGAGGCCGGCGGCCTGGCGCATGAACCCGGCCTGTTCTTCCAGGCATCGGTGGTCATCACCCTGGTCGGCGGAACCATGTTCCTGATGTGGCTGGGCGAACAGATCACCGCACGCGGCGTCGGCAACGGCATCTCGCTGATCATCTTCGTGGGCATCCTGGCCGAAATCCCGGCCGCGCTGGCCACCTTCTTCCAGCAGGGTCGCACGGGCGCCATCTCGACCCCGGTGATCCTGTTCGTGATCGTGATGCTGGTGGCGATCATCGCCTTCGTGGTGTTCATGGAACGCGCGCTGCGCAAGATCCGCATCCAGTATCCCCGGCGCCAGGTCGGCATGAAGGTCTATGACGGTCAGACCAGCCACTTGCCGGTCAAGGTCAACCCCGCGGGCGTGATCCCGGCGATCTTCGCCAGCTCGCTGCTGCTGCTGCCGATCACCATCTCGACCTTCTCGGGGAACGAGACCGGTCCGATCATGTCGGTGATCCTGGCCTATTTCGGGCCCGGCCAACCGCTGTACCTGCTGTTCTTCGCGGCAATGATCGTGTTCTTCACGTATTTCTACACGCAGAACGTCTCGTTCAAGACCGACGACGTGGCCGAGAATCTGAAGAACCAGGGCGGCTTCATTCCGGGCATCCGTCCGGGCAAGCGGACCCAGGACTATCTTGATTACGTGGTGAACCGCCTGCTGGTGATCGGCTCTGCCTATCTGGCACTGGTGTGCCTGATGCCCGAGATCCTGCGCGACCAGTTCTCGATCCCGGTCTATCTGGGCGGAACCTCGGTCCTGATCGTGGTGTCGGTGACGATGGACACGATCAACCAGGTTCAGAGCCACCTGCTGGCGCACCAGTACGAGGGGCTGATCGAGAAATCCCAGCTGCGCGGCAAGCGCAAGCCGGGTACCGCCAAGCCGCGCCGCCTGCCGTCGCGCCGCTGAGGGCGCGACCGTACCGACGACACGACAAGGCCGCATCAATGGCCACCTGAGGGGGACAGACGCCATGACCATCAACATCATCCTGTTGGGGCCGCCGGGTGCCGGCAAGGGAACCCAAGCCGGCCGCCTTGTGGCCGACAAGGGCCTTGTCCAGCTGTCCACCGGGGACATGCTGCGTGCCGCCCGGTCGTCGGGGACCGAAATGGGCCGCCGCGTCGCTGAGGTCATGGACCGGGGCGAACTGGTCACGGACGAGATCGTCATCGGCCTGATCCGCGAGCAGCTTGAGAAGGGCGGCAAGGGCTTCATCTTCGACGGCTTCCCCCGGACGTTGGCTCAGGCGGATGCCTTGGGGCGCCTTCTGGCCGAATCCGGCATGGCGTTGGATGCGGTGATCGAGCTGCAGGTCGATGACGAGGCCTTGGTCGGACGGATCGTCAAGCGCGCCGAGGAATCGCGCGCCGCTGGTCTGCCGGTGCGCCGCGACGACACCCCCGAGGTCTTTGCCGACCGCCTGCGCGAATACTACAAGAAGACCGCGCCGCTCTTGGGATACTACTACGCCAAGGGCAACCTGCAGACCGTCGACGGCATGGCACCGATGGAGCAGGTCGCCGCCCAGATCGCGGCAAAGCTGCCTGCTTGACGACGCGGCGATCTGCCGCTAGTTCACGTCATCTCGCAAGAGAATCACCCGGATCGCGGGTGGACCATCGATTTGGCCCGGAGGCACAGCTTTCGGGCCTTGCGTTGTGAAAAAAGGTTCCGGCGTTACGGAACCGCAACTGAAAAGGAAAACGCGTGGCTCGTATTGCTGGCGTCAACATTCCGACGGGGAAACGCGTCCCCATCGCTCTGACCTATATCCACGGCATCGGCGACCTGTACGCCGCTCAGATCTGCGAAGCGACCGGCATCGACACGTCGCGCCGCATCAACGATCTGTCGGACGCAGAAGTCCTGGCCATCCGCGAATACATCGATGCCAACCTGACCGTCGAGGGCGACCTTCGCCGCGAAGTCCAGATGAACATCAAGCGCATGATGGACCTGGGCTCGTATCGCGGTCTTCGCCACCGTCGCGGCCTTCCGGTCCGCGGTCAGCGCACGCATACCAATGCGCGCACCCGCAAGGGCCCGGCCAAGCCGATCGCCGGCAAGAAGAAATAAGGGGCAAGCGACATGGCACGTGACAAGACCCGCATGAAGCGCAAGGAACGCAAAAACATCGCCACCGGCGTTGCGCATGTGAACTCCAGCTTCAACAACACCAAGATCCTGATCTCGGACGTCCAGGGCAACGCCATCGCTTGGTCCTCGGCCGGCACGATGGGCTTCAAGGGTTCGCGCAAATCGACCCCTTACGCCGCCCAGATGGCTGCCGAAGATGCCGGCCGCAAGGCGCAGGAACACGGCGTCCGCACGCTGGACGTCGAAGTCCAGGGCCCCGGTTCGGGCCGCGAATCGGCGCTGCGCGCGCTGGCCGCTGCCGGCTTCAACATCACGGCCATCCGTGACGTGACGCCGATCGCGCATAACGGCTGCCGCCCGCCCAAGCGCCGTCGCGTCTGATCCTGGATCATCATTGACCGGCCCGTGCGTCCGCGCATGGGCCGGACTTTCGCATTTCACCTCGGGCGTTTCCGGCCACGGTCATGGGCAGGAAGCAAGTATGGAGGAAAATCCATGATCCACAAGAACTGGGCCGAACTGATCAAGCCGACTCAGCTGGTCGTCAAGCCGGGCGCCGACGCGACCCGCACGGCCACCCTGGTCGCCGAGCCGCTGGAGCGGGGCTTCGGCCTGACGCTTGGCAACGCGCTGCGCCGGGTGCTGATGTCCTCGCTGCAGGGCGGTGCCATCACGGCCGTGCAGATCGACAACGTTCTGCACGAGTTCAGCAGCGTCGCCGGCGTCCGCGAGGACGTGACCGACATCGTGCTGAACCTGAAAGGCGTCACGCTGAAGATGGACGTCGAAGGCCCCAAGCGCCTGACGCTGTCCGCCAAGGGTCCGGGCGAAGTCAAGGCCAGCGACATCCAGGAAACGGCCGGCATCACCGTTCTGAACCGCGACCACGTCATCTGCCATCTGGATGACGGCGCCGAGCTGAACATGGAACTGACCGTGCAGACGGGCAAGGGCTATGTCGCCGCCGACAAGAACCGTCCCGAGGATGCGCCCATCGGTCTGATCCCGATCGACGCGATCTTCTCGCCGGTCAAGCGCGTCAGCTATGAGGTGCAGCCCACCCGTGAGGGGCAGGTGCTGGACTATGACAAGCTGACCATGAAGATCGAGACCGACGGGTCGCTGACGCCGGAAGACGCCGTGGCCTATGCCGCGCGCATCGTTCAGGACCAGTTGTCCGTGTTCGTCAACTTCGACGAGCCGGAAGCCGCGAACCGCCAGGACAGCGACGATGGCCTGGAATTCGATCCGCGTTTGCTGAAGAAGGTCGACGAGCTGGAGCTGTCGGTCCGCTCGGCGAACTGCCTGAAGAACGACAACATCGTCTATATCGGCGATCTGATCCAGAAGACTGAGGCAGAGATGCTGCGGACCCCGAACTTCGGCCGCAAGTCCTTGAACGAGATCAAGGAAGTGCTGTCGGGCATGGGCCTGCACCTGGGCATGGACGTGGTCGACTGGCCGCCGGAGAACATCGAGGACCTGGCCAAGCGTTTCGACGACCAGTTCTGAGATCACGGCGGGGGGTGACCCCCGCTGACCACCGGGCATCTGCCCCAAGGAGAGCGGCCCGCACGCATGGGCCGCCGGACAAAGCAAAACACGCTGTAGGAGATCATCATGCGTCACGCCCGTGGCTATCGCCGCCTCAACCGTACCCACGAACACCGCAAGGCGCTGTTCGCCAACATGTCCGGCTCGCTGATCGAGCACGAGCAGATCAAGACCACCTTGCCGAAAGCCAAGGAACTGCGTCCGATCGTCGAGAAGCTGATCACGCTGGCCAAGCGTGGCGATCTTCACGCCCGCCGTCAGGCGAACGCCCAGCTGAAGCAGGACATGCATGTCGCCAAGCTGTTCGACGTTCTGGGTGAGCGTTACAAGGACCGCCAGGGCGGCTATGTCCGCATCATGAAGGCCGGCTTCCGCTATGGCGACATGGCGCCGATGGCGATCATCGAACTGGTCGACCGCGACACCAGCGCCAAGGGTGCCGCCGACCGTGCGCGCCTGGAATCGGAATTCACTGCCGAAGACTGATCGCGCAGCCCGGATGGGCCAGTGATTTAAACCCCGTCGCAAGAGATTGCGGCGGGGTTTGCTAATTTAGCACAGCCAAAACGCGTTGACGTAGAGGAACGAAAAATTCTTCACCTTCCGCGAGTGGCTTCGCGTATGTATCATCCACGGACGGAATGTTGGTGAGCGTAGCGCCGATTCCGCGAGGGAGGGTGATGTATTTTATCGCGAAGCCGAGGACGTTAACCAAATCGAAACTTCGATGGGTCACAACTTGTTTGAACCTTGACCTCAATCATTTCAACATATCCAAAAAGCCATGTCATCTCGTGCAGACATAAATGCAGATCTCCGAAAGCTGGGCAAGCATGCCCTGTCCGGCTATTTCGTGGGGCTGCATATCCGTTTCGCTGCACCGCTGATGCAGTTTCAGACCTATGACGAAAAATGGTCCGAATTTTATTCCCAGAACGGCTATGCCCTGCGCGATCCGACAATCGCCTGGGGGTTCTCGACGACCGGCGCCTGCCGGTGGTCCGCGCTGCCGATCCCAGACCCGTTCAACATCCTCAAGGATGCCGCAGATCACGGGCTGATCTTCGGTCTGACCGTGTCCCACGGTCCGATCGCATCGCGCACCATCGCGTCCTTCGCGCGCGCTGATCGCGAACTTTCCGATGCCGAGATCGAGGAGATCTCGACCACGGTACGGCGGCTTCACGACATGACCGAGCCGCCTGCGAGCCTGACAAAGGCTCAGAAAGAAGCCCTTCGATGCATTGCGGAGGGGGATCGTCATGCAGCAGCGGCTGCCAAGCTTGGCATTACCGAAAGCGCGTTCAAGGCAAGGTTGATTTCTGTCCGGGAACGCCTGAAGGCGCGGACGACCGCCGAGGCGCTGCAGAGGGCCAAGGAATACCGTTTGCTGTAGATGTGTCGCCCAAGGGGTCCGCGAGGCGAGGAAGGGTGCCCTCACACCCCAGGAGTATCAGATGCAGACGACAACACTTTCTTTTTCAAATCTTCACAACCACGGCGAATTGTTTGCCAACCTGTTTCGCGCCCGCAAGCAGAGCTTCATTATCCAGAAGAACTGGGATTTGCCCGAATCCGAGGATATGGAGTTCGACCAGTACGACACCCCGCAAAGCCGCTGGATCGCTATCCATGACCGGACCGAGGTTCTGGCCGGAATCCGCCTGACCCCGACGACCGCGCGCTGCGGCATCTATTCCTACATGATCCGCGACGCGCAGGAGGGGATCCTGGGCGGCAGCATTCCCCAGGACCTGCTGTTCGAGAAGGCGCCCGTCGACCCACATGTGTGGGAATGCTCGCGCGTGTTCGTCAGCCACTCCATCCCGCAGATGTACCGGCGCAAGGTGCACTTCAAGATGGTCGAGGCGATGACCGGATCGGCCCGTGACATGGGCGCGACCAAGCTGATCGCGCTGACCGGGTCGAACTGGCCGCGCTGGTACGGCCGCTGCGGCCTGTCCGCCGTCGCCCTGGGGCGTCCGCTGTTCATCGACGACGGCGAGTTCCAGTGCGTGGCGATCGACCTGGCCACCAAGATGCACTGACCGCCGATGGCCCTGCGAACAGGGCTGTCGCGCCTGCCCGGACATGCCTAGAATGGGCGCGTCATGGCAGATCTGTTCGATACCGCACCGCAGGCAGACCCCCCGTCCGGGACGGGGGCAAGGCCGCTGGCCGACCGCATCCGACCCACCCGCCTGTCCGAGGTCATCGGTCAGGCGAAGGTGCTGGGCCCCGATGGGCCGCTTGGCAGCATGCTGGCATCGGGCAGCCTGTCGTCGCTGATCCTGTGGGGCCCGCCGGGCGTCGGCAAGACGACCATCGCCCGCCTGCTGGCGGACGAGACAGATCTGGCATTCGTGCAGATCAGCGCCATCTTTACCGGCGTGCCCGACCTGCGGAAGGTCTTTGACGCCGCCCGCCTGCGGCGGAGCCAGGGTCGCGCCACGCTGCTGTTCGTCGACGAGATCCACCGGTTCAACAAGGCGCAGCAGGACAGCTTTCTGCCGCATATGGAGGACGGCACGATCCTTCTGGTCGGCGCCACGACAGAGAACCCGTCCTTCGAGCTGAACGCCGCGGTCATGTCGCGGGCCCAGGTCGTCGTGCTGGAGCGTCTGACGCTGGCCGATCTGGAACTGCTGGCGCAACGCGCGGAACGCGAGCTGGGACGCAAGCTGCCCCTGACGGCGCAGGCGCGCGACACCCTGCTGGAGATGGCCGATGGCGACGGCCGTGCCGCGCTGAACCTGATCGAGCAGGTGGCCGCCTGGAAGGTCGAGGGCAAGGTCGATCCCGACGCCTTGGCGAAACGTCTGAACAAACGTGCGCCCAAGTACGACAAGTCAGGCGAGGAGCATTTCAACCTGATCTCGGCCCTGCACAAGTCGGTGCGGGGCAGTGACCCGGACGCCGCGCTGTACTGGCTGGCGCGCATGCTGGAGGGGGGAGAGGACCCGCGCTATCTGGCGCGGCGTATCACGCGCATGGCGATCGAGGATATCGGCCTGGCCGATCCTGCCGCCGCCCGGCACTGCCTGGATGCCTGGGCGCTGTACGAGCGGCTTGGTTCGCCCGAGGGGGAACTGGCCCTTGGCCAGGCGGTCATCTATCTGGCGCTGGCGCCGAAATCGAATGCTGGATACGCGGCCTACAAGAACGCTCGGGCCGAGGCCCGGCGCACCGGCAGCCTGATGCCCCCTGCCCATATCCTGAACGCGCCCACCAAGATGATGAAGGAGCAGGGATACGGCGCGGGCTATGCCTATGACCACGATGCCGAAGACGGGTTCAGCGGCCAGAACTACTTCCCCGACGGGCTGAAGCGCCCGGTCCTGTACACGCCCGTCGAACGCGGGTTCGAACGCGAGCTGAAACGCCGCCTGGACTGGTTCGTCAGCCAGCGGCTGAAGCGCGGCGGTTGACTTTGCGCGCGCGGGGCCACACAGACGCGCGCATGAACCCCTTTCTGCAAGTCGCCATTGGCGGGGCCCTTGGGGCGACCTGCCGCTATGCCACCTATCGCGTCATGCCGCTGGCATGGTCGGCGACGCTACTGGTCAATGTGGCGGGCAGCTTTGCGATGGGGCTGCTGGCCGCATTGCTGGCGCACAGGCTGGGCAATGCCTGGGCGCCGTTCCTGCTGACCGGCGTGCTGGGGGGATTCACGACGTTTTCGGCCTTTTCGCTGGATGTGCTGACGTTGTGGGAACGGGGTCAGGGCGTCATGGCACTGGCCTATGTGGGGCTTTCGCTCCTGCTGTCGCTGGCGGCCGTGATGGCCGGACTGGCCTTGGGACGAGGGATTTGGGCATGAGTGCCGTGCAGACCATCATTGTCGGCGACGACGACGCAGAGATGCGGCTGGATCGCTGGCTGAAGAAACGCTTTCCGCAGCTGTCGCAGGTGGCCATCGAGAAGATGTGCCGCAAGGGAGAACTGCGCATCGACGGGGGGCGCGTCAAGGCCGCCACCCGCATCGCGCCGGGCCAGGAGGTCCGCGTGCCGCCTCTGCCCGAACCCGGCCCCGCGGCCGAACGGTCTGAACGCCCGCTTGGGCCGCGCGTGACCGACAGCGATGCCGAGATGATCCAGGCCGCCGTCCTGTGGAAGGACGAGCATATCATCGCGCTGAACAAGCCGCCGGGTCTGCCCAGCCAGGGCGGCAGCGGGCTGGGGGGGCGTCATGTCGACGGCCTGACCACCGCGCTGCTGTTCGGGTTCAAGGAGCGTCCCAAGCTGGTGCACCGGCTGGACAAGGACACGTCGGGCGTCCTGCTGCTGGCGCGGACCGACCGCGTGGCGCGGGCCCTGTCCGAGGCGTTCCGGTCGCGTACCACGCGCAAGATCTATTGGGCGGCGGTCGCGGGCGTGCCGCATCCGCGGATGGGCACGATCCGCTATGGCCTGGTCAAGGGCGGGCAGGGCCGGGGCGGCGACAACGAGAAGATGATTGCCGTCCACCCCCGCGACATCGACGCGACCGAGGGCGCGAAACGCGCCACGACCGATTACGCCGTGCTGGACGCGCTGGCCACGCGGGCCAGCTGGTGCGCGCTGGTGCCGATCACGGGCCGCACCCATCAGCTGCGCGCCCATATGGCCGAACTGGGCCATCCGATCGTGGGCGACGGCAAGTACGGCGGATCGGGGCAAGAGAATCTGGGCGATGGCTGGGGCGCCCAGCTGGGCGGAGAGATCAGCAAGAAGCTGCACTTGCACGCGCGCTCGATCACCTTCGACCATCCGATCACCAAGAAACGCATGACCATCACCGCGCCCTTGCCCGACCATATGGGCAGGACCTGGAAATCCGTCGGCTGGCACGAGAACGACGTGCCCGACGATCCGTTTGCGGACGATGCATGAGGCTGGTCGTCTTTGACGTCGACGGCACGCTGGTCGACAGCCAGAACCACATCACCCACGCGATGGGCTTTGCCTTCGACCAGGTCGGCCTGACGCCGCTGCCGAAATCGCAGGTCCTGTCCATCGTCGGGCTGTCGCTGCCCGTGGCGGTCGCCCAGCTGGCGCCCGACGTTGATGCGGACACGCAGGCGCGGATCGTGGCGGGCTACAAGGAAAGCTTCATGCGCGCGCGGCTGGACAGTGCCGCGCCGCTGTATCCGGGCGCGATGGAATGCCTGGACCGGCTGGCCGACCGCGACGACCTGCTGCTGGCGGTGGCGACGGGCAAGTCGCGCCGAGGCCTGGATGCGATGATCGCGGCGCACGGTCTGCAGGGGCGGTTCCTCAGCCTGCAGACGGCGGACGGGCATCCCTCCAAGCCACACCCCTCGATGCTGCACGCGGCCCTGGCCGAGACGGGGACCGAGGCCGGACGCGCCGTCATGGTCGGCGATACCAGCTTTGACATGGAGATGGCGCGGGCGGCCCGGCTGGCCGGTTTCGGCGTCAGCTGGGGCTATCACCCCGCGCATGCGCTGCAGGATGCCGGGGCGATCCGGATCCTGGACGATTTCACCGGACTGACAACGGCCATCGAGGAGTGGGCGGCATGAGCGAATGGAAGGCGCGCAGGTTCTGGACCGATGCGGACCTGCGACCCGCGGATGGCGGGTTCGAGATCATGCTGGACAGCCGCGTTCTGCGGACGCCCGGAAAGCATGCGCTGGTCCTGCCGACCGAGGCGCTGGCCCGCGCCGTGGCCGACGAATGGCTGGCCCAGGGCGAGGTGATCGCGCCGCAGACCATGCCGCTGACCCGCGCCGTGAACTCTGCCGTAGAGAAGGTGGCCCCGCAATTCGATGCGGTCGCGGCCATGCTTGCCAATTATGGCGGCACCGATCTGCTGTCCTATCGGGCAACCGATCCGCAATCGCTGATCGACCTGCAGGCGCGCGAGTGGGACCCGCTGATCGACTGGTCTGCCCGGCATCTGGACGCGCCGCTGCGGGTCACGCAGGGGGTGATTCCCATCGATCAGGACCAGGGTGCGCTTGACCGCCTGCATGCGCGGGTACGCGCGCAGGACCAATGGGGGCTGACCGCGCTGCACGATCTGGTGACGATTCCAGGATCGCTGATCCTGGGCCTGGCGGTGATCGAGGGTCGCATCGATGGAGCCGAGGCGCACCGCCTGTCCCGCATCGACGAGGATTTCCAGGCCGAACGATGGGGCGCGGACGAAGAGGCGGCCGAGGCAGCCGAGGGCCGGCGCCTGTCCATACTTTCGGCAGAACGGCTGTGGAGCCTGTCCCGCCGGGGTTGAAAGCGCTTGCGCGACCGGACGGGGTTCTTGACGCGGCAACTTGTATCGGCACAATACCGCCTAATAGGACGGCAGCCGCTGTCGTGCTATGCCGACAAGGACCCCCCGAAGGGTCCGCATCAGCGTTCGCGGACCGATCGGCCGCGGGCGCTCCAACACAGAGGTAACTATGAAAAAATCGGTTTTCCTGGGGACGGCGGCCGCGGCGACCCTGCTGGCAGGCATGGGCATGGCCCAGGAGGGGTCGACGCTGGCCCAGGTCAAGGAGCGCGGCGAGCTGAACTGCGGCGTCAACACCGGCCTGGTCGGATTCGCGGCGCCCGACGCCAGCGGTAACTGGACCGGCTTTGACGTCGCGTTCTGCCGCGCGCTGGCCGCAGCCGTCCTGGGCGATCCCGCCAAGGTCAAATTCGTGCCGACCACCGGCCAGACGCGCTTTACCGCGCTGTCGTCGGGCGAGGTGGACGTCCTGGCCCGCAACTCGACCTGGACCTATTCGCGCGACACCGACCTGAAGCTGGATTTCATCGGGGTGAACTATTATGACGGCCAAGGCTTCATGGTCCGGTCCGATCTGGGCGTGACCTCGGCCAAGGAACTGGACGGCGCGACGATCTGCATCCAGACCGGCACCACGACCGAGCTGAACCTGGCCGACTATTTCCGCGCCAACAACATGACCTATACGCCGGTCAACATCGACAGCAATGCCGAGGGCGAGCAGCAGTACATGGCCGGCGCCTGCGACGCCTATACCACCGACGCGTCGGGCCTTGCGGCCACCCGTGCGGCCTTTGCCGACCCGGAAACCCACATCATCCTGCCCGAGATCATCTCCAAGGAACCCCTTGGGCCGGCCGTGCGCCACGGCGACAGCAACTGGGGCGACATCGCCCGCTGGACCCTGAACGCGCTGATCGCCGCCGAAGAATACGGCGTGACCTCGCGCAACATCGAGGAGCTGGTCCGGTCGTCCGAGAACCCCGAGGTTCAGCGCCTTCTGGGCACCACGGACGAGCTGGGCGCGATGATGGGCCTGGACGCCGAATGGGCGCGTCGCGCCATCCTGGCGGGCGGCAACTATGGCGAGATCTTTGCCGCCAACATCGGCGAGCAGACCCCGATCGGCCTGGCCCGCGGCCTGAACGCGCAATGGACCCAGGGCGGCCTGCTCTACGCACCGCCGTTCCGCTGATCGGCTGACACGACAGGGGGTCGGACCCATGACGGGCCCGACCCCGACCCTCCATCAACGATAATCCTGCCCAAGCGAAAAACGGCGCAAAGCCGATGGCAGGCGACAGGGGTAAGAAAGATGACGGACATCCGGGCAACGGCGACGCCGCCGTTCCGGCTGAGCATGCTGGTCAACGACCAGCGGTATCGGTCCCTGACATTTCAGGTCATCGTGTTCATTCTGGTCATGGCCGCCGCATGGTGGCTGGTCGACAACACGATCCGCAACCTGGCCCTGATGGGCAAGAGCTTCGATTTCGGGTTCCTGTTCCAGCGCGCGGGCTATGACATCCCGCAGACGCCGATCCCCTATACCGCCGACGATTCGCACCTGCGCGCATCGGTCGTGGGCCTGCTGAACACGCTGATCGTGGCGGTGCTGGGCTGCATCGCGGCAACGGTCCTGGGCGTGATCGTGGGCGTGTCGCGCCTGTCCAAGAACTGGCTGTTCGCCCGGCTGATGACCGTCTTCGTCGAGATCTTCCGCAACATGCCGCTGCTGCTGTGGATCCTGATCGTCTATGCGATCTTCACCGAGATCCTGCCGCCGCCCAACGCCTTCCGGGGCGAGGCCGCGACATCGGGGATGATCCTCTTTGACCACGTGGCGCTGACGAACCGCTATACCGCGCTGCCCACGCTGGCGATGATGAACGATCCGGGCAGCCTGGACCTGGGCGCGCGCATCACCTTCAACTGGGCCACCATCGCCTTTGTCGTGCTGCTGGTCGGGGGGTGGTTCGCACGCCGCATGATCGCGTCCTGGGCGCAGGACGTGCAGG
This sequence comes from Paracoccus sp. S4493, assembly GCF_000967735.1. Lineage (NCBI taxonomy): Bacteria > Pseudomonadati > Pseudomonadota > Alphaproteobacteria > Rhodobacterales > Paracoccaceae > Paracoccus > Paracoccus sp. S4493. Next base: position 17,598 of record NZ_JXYF01000038.1, on the reverse strand, counting down.
ACCGCACCGGCAGCCGGCCCACCACCTGGTGGATGTCGCTGGCGGTGATGATCGTGCCGTCGCTGCTGCTGATCTGGTATTTCGGCCTGCATCTGGAGCCGCCCACGCTGCAGGGCTTCAACTTCACCGGCGGGCTGAACGTGTCGAACTCGCTGGTCGCGCTGTGGCTGGCGCTGACGCTGTACACCGCCGCCTTCATCGCCGAGATCGTGCGCGCCGGCATCCTGGCCGTCAGCCGCGGCCAGTCCGAGGCGGCATTCGCCTTGGGCCTGCGCCCGAACCGCACCATGAGCCTGGTGATCCTGCCGCAGGCGCTGCGCGTGATCATTCCGCCGCTGATCTCTCAGTACCTGAACCTGACCAAGAACAGCTCGCTGGCAATCGCCGTGGGCTACATGGACCTGCGCGGCACCCTGGGGGGGACGACGCTGAACCAGACCGGCCGCGAGCTGGAGGCCATCGTGCTGATGATGCTGACCTATCTGGCCCTCAGCCTGATCATTTCCGCGGGGATGAACGTCTTCAACGCCCGCGTCAAACTGAAGGAGCGGTGAGATGAGCGACACCCACGCCCAGACCGTGCCCTTCGTGCGCGACACCATGCTGCCCTCGGCCGCGCCGCCGGTCCGCGAATCGGGGGCGATCCGCTGGCTGCGGACGAACCTCTTCTCGGGGCCGGTCAACACGGTGCTGACCCTTCTGGGGGCGCTGATCATCTGGTTCCTGGTCTCGACCTTCTGGGACTGGTTCGCCCATTCGGTCTGGAACGCCTCCAGCCTGAACGAATGCCGCGCGATCATCGCGGCCACCTGGGGCGAGGGCGCCCGCGGCGCCTGTTTCGCGGTGATCCGCGAACGCTGGAACCAGTACGTCTTCGGCTTCTATCCGGTCGAGCTGTACTGGCGGCCCACGATGACCTTCGGCCTGCTGATGGTCGCGCTGGCGCCGGTGCTGTTCTCGGCCTCGCTGTCGATCCGCCGCGTGGTGCTGGGCATCACCGCCGTCGTCACGCTGTGGGCGATGGTCGTGCTGGGCGCACCGGCGGGCTGGCTGATCTTCGCGGCCGCGGTGCTTGTCGCGGGACTGGTCGCATCAGAGCGCAACATCAGCTGGATGCTGCCCTTCTCGCTGGTCTATCCGCTGCTGGGCGTATGGTTCCTGTGGGGCGGCACCCTGTGGGGGCCGATCTTCGTGCTGGTCGGGCCGCTGCTGGGCTGGCTTGCCTGGCGTGCGCTGTCACGCGTGTCGCCGATGCTGGCGACGGTCGTGGCGATCCTGGTGACGGTGTTGTTCTGGCTGGTGCTTGCAGGTGACGCGGCCCGCGATGCCGAGGCGCTGCTTCCGCTGTCGATCGACGCGGTGCGGTCGGACCGTTTCGGCGGCTTCCTGCTGTCGCTGACCATCGGGGTGGCGGGCATCGCGCTGTCACTGCCCCTGGGCATCGTTCTGGCGCTGGCGCGTCAGTCGGACATGTTCCTGATCAAGTCGCTGGCGGTGATCTTCATCGAGTTCATCCGCGGCGTGCCGCTGATCACGCTGCTGTTCGTGGCTTCGCTGCTGCTGAACTACTTCCTGCCCCCGGGCACCAATTTCGACATCATCCTGCGCGTCATCATCATGGTGACGATCTTCGCCGCCGCCTACATGGCCGAGGTGATCCGCGGCGGTCTGGCCGCGCTGCCCAAGGGGCAGTACGAGGCCGCCGATGCCCTGGGCCTGGACTACTGGAAGGCGCAGCGCCTGATCGTGCTGCCGCAGGCGCTGAAAATCTCGATCCCGGGGATCGTGTCGACCTTCATCGGCATGTTCAAGGACACGACGCTGGTGACCTTCGTGGGGCTCTATGATCCGCTGAAATCCATGTCGGACGCGGTGCGCGCCAATGTCGAATGGAAGGGCATCTACTGGGAGCCGTTCATTTTCGTCGGCGCCATCTTCTTTCTCATCTGCTTCGGCATGTCGCGATACTCGATGTATCTGGAACGCCGCCTGCAACGCGACCACAGGTAAGGACCCTGGTTATGGAACACATCGAACGCCGCATCGACCGCAGCCAGATGACCGTCAGCGACGAGGTCGCCATCGACATCCGCAACATGAACAAGTGGTACGGCACGTTCCACGTCCTGCGCGACATCGACCTGACCGTGCACAAGGGGGAACGGATCGTCATCGCCGGTCCGTCGGGGTCGGGGAAATCGACCCTGATCCGCTGCATCAACCGGCTGGAGGAGCATCAGGCGGGCCATATCGTCGTCGACGGGGTCGAACTGACCAGCGACATCAAGAACATCGACAAGGTCCGTTCCGAAGTCGGCATGGTCTTTCAGCACTTCAACCTGTTTCCGCACCTGACCGTGCTGGAGAACTGCACCTTGGCGCCCATCTGGGTGCGCAAGGTGCCACGCAAGCAGGCCGAGGCGACCGCGATGCGGTTCCTTGAAAAGGTCAAGATCCCCGAACAGGCCGGGAAATATCCGGGCCAGTTGTCGGGCGGCCAGCAGCAGCGCGTGGCCATCGCCCGGTCGCTGTGCATGCAGCCCAAGATCATGCTGTTCGACGAGCCGACCAGCGCCCTGGACCCCGAGATGATCAAGGAGGTCCTGGACACCATGATCGAGCTGGCCGAGGAGGGGATGACCATGATCTGCGTCACTCACGAAATGGGCTTTGCGCAGGCCGTGGCGAACCGGGTAATCTTCATGGATCAGGGTCAGATCGTCGAGCAGAACAATCCCACCGACTTCTTCAACAACCCGAAATCCGAGCGGACCAAGCTGTTTCTCAGCCAGATCCTGGGTCACTGATCGACGGCGGGGGCGCAAAGCCCCCGCCGGACATCCTCAGATGCGCCCGTCCAGGCGCACGAAATCCATCACGCTGCCCTGACCCTTCTGCAGGTCGGCCCAGCTGTCGATCTGGAAATCCACCACCAGCGTTGCGCCGGTCGGATAGCGGCGGAAATCCGGGTCCATCGGCAGGCGCGCGGGCAGCATCGATGCGAATTCCGAAATGCCCGGGTTGTGGCCCAGCATCATCACCGTCGGCATCGTCGCCGTCTTCAGCACCGCCATCATCTTTTCCGCGCCCGCCTGATACAGGCCCGGCTCGATCCTCATCAGCGGCCGTACCTCGAGGGGAGCACCGGCGATGACGGCCCAGGTTTCCTGCGTGCGGGCCGAGGACGAACACAGGACCTCCTCGGGTTCATACCCGCGGCTGGCCAGCCAGTCGCCCAGGGCGCGCGCGGACCGGCGACCGCGGTCGTTCAGCGGCCGGTCGTGATCGTCCAGGGTGGGATCGTCCCAGGCCGATTTCGCATGACGCGTCAGGATCAGGCGTCTGTGTCCAAGTGGGGTCATGAAAATGCTGCCTCTTTGTGCCATGCTGTCGGTTTCGGCAGCCTGCCACAGGCGCTGGCGAAGGGGCAAGCGCCCTTCGCCAGCGCCCCGATCACAGGCTGCTGGCGACCTGACGCAGGCCGCGCGGGGTCACGCGCGGTTCGGTGGTCCGGATCAGCGATCCGGCGCCGTGTTCGGTGAACAGCTCCAGCAGGCAGGCGTTGGGCACGCGTCCGTCCAGGATCACCACCGCACGCACCCCGTCGTCCAGCGCCTTCAGCGCGGTCTCGGTCTTGGGGATCATGCCGCCGGCGATCTGGCCGTCGGCGATCATCGCGCGGACCTGGTCGGGATGCAGCTGCGTGACCACCTGGCCGGTCGCGTCCTTGACGCCCGCGACATCGGTCAAAAGCAGCAGGCGGTCGGCCTTGAGCGCGCCGGCGATGGCCCCCGCCGCGGTGTCGCCGTTGACGTTGAAGGTCTCGTTATCCTCCATGCCGGTGGCGACGGGGGCGATGACCGGGATCATCCCGGCGGTATACAGGTCGCGAATGATCTGGACGTTCATCTCGACCGGGCGACCGACGAAACCCAGTTCCGGGTCGTCGGCCTCGCACACCATCATGTCGTCGTCCTTGCCCGAGATGCCGACCGCGCGGCCCCCTGCGTCATTGATCGCCTGGACGATGCGCTTGTTGACCAGGCCGGACAGCACCATCTCGACAACCTCGACGGTCTCCTTGGTGGTGACGCGCTTGCCGCGGACAAAGCGGCTCTCGATGCCAAGGCGACCCAGCAGGTCGTTGATCATCGGCCCGCCGCCATGGCAGACGACCGGGTTCATGCCGACCTGCTTCATCAGCACGACGTCGCGGGCGAATTCGGCCATCGCCTCGTCGTCGCCCATGGCGTTTCCGCCGAACTTGACCACGACGACCGCCCCGGAATAGCGCTGCAGGTAGGGCAGAGCTTCGGATAGGGTGCGTGCGGTGGCGATCCAGTCACGGTTCATGTTCTGTGTTCTCATCCTTGGGGCCCCGATCTGACGGGGCGGACCCTAGGACGCATGCGCCGATCAGTCCAGCCCGGCGATGATCGCGCGCAGCGTGGCGATGCCCTGGTTCTTTTCGGAGCTGGTGACGACCAGTTCCGGATAGGCGGCAGGGTGTTTCTGCAACGCTTCGCGCACCTGGTCCAGGACCGGGGCCAATGCGTTCGGGCCCAGCTTGTCGGTCTTGGTCATCACCACCTGGAACGGCACCGCGGACCGGTCCAGCAGGGTCATGATCTCGTGGTCGACATCTTTCACGCCATGGCGCGAATCGATGAGGCAGAACGCGCGGCGCAGGGTCTGACGCCCGGCCAGGTAGGATTTCAGCAGCGCTTGCCATTTCGCGACGACGGCGACGGGGGCCTTGGCAAAGCCATAGCCCGGAAGGTCGACCAGATAGGAGTGCTCGCCCAGGGCGAAGTAGTTGATCTCTTGCGTGCGGCCCGGTGTGTTCGACGCGCGGGCCAGACCCTTGCGGCCGGTCAGCGCGTTGATCAGGCTGGACTTGCCTACGTTCGATCGGCCCGCAAAGCAGACTTCGGGACGGTTCGGCGGCGGCAGGCCGTCCATGTGGACGACGCCCTTGACGAAATCGACCGGCCCCGCGAACAGCAGGCGAGCCTGCTCTGCCTTGGAGGCTTCGGGATCGGGGGCGGTGGGAAAGGCGACTTTCATGCGTGGACCTGATCTTGCAGGCGGACCGGACCGCCGGTGACAACCTCGGCGAAGATGCCGAAATCGGTGTGGCCGTAAAGCCGGTCCAGCGTCTGGACCATGTCGATATCGCGCGTCCCGCTGTCGGTATCCGCGCTGGTGGCGTCGCAGCGGCCGACATGTTCGGTGACCCGCAGTTCTGCCGCGCCGATGCGGATGGTGCGGCCGATCAGGTCGCGCTCCGCAAAGGGCGCCCAGCCATCGACCCACAGGTTGCCGCGCCACCGATGCGTGCCGAAGGCCTGGCCGCATTGAGCTTCCAGATGGGCGAGGCTGGACAGGGACAGGATGGACACAAAGGGCCGCTTCTGATCGGTCCAGACGGCCGCTCCATGCACCAGCCGGGTGGGGGCAGGGGCATCGGTCGGCCAAAGCGGGCGCAACCAATCGATCAACTGCTGTCCCTGGGTGGCAGGATCCAGCACCAGCGTGCCAGCCCGCGGGTGGGACAGGTGCAGCATGCCGTCCCGCCACCCGCCGACGATGGCCTGCAGGTCGGCCGAGACGACGCCGCGCAGGAAGCAGGATTTGGGCAGCCAACGATCCGGCTGTCCGTCGGTCTGGTGGGCCAAGGCGTGGCGTTCACCGGCCTCTGTCAGCACCGCCCATTCACGATCGCCGGGCAGGCGACGGCCGGTCTGCAGGGTGACCTGCTCCAGCCCCTCTCCGCCGACCGACTTGATCGGATGGCGGCGGATCAGGGCCAGATGCGCGGTCACTTTCCTGCGCCGGGCTTGTTGCCGGGACGCTTGCGCGTGGGCATCGACGACTTGATGTTGCCGAACAGGTCCGGACGGTGCCCGTGCATCGACATGATCGTGTACTGCTGCAGGATCGTGATCACGTTGTTGGTGATCCAGTACAGCACCAGACCCGAGGCGAAGCCGCCCAGCATGAACATGAAGATCCACGGCATCCAAGCAAAGATCATCTTCTGCGCGGCGTCCGTGGGGGCCGGGTTCAGACGCTGCTGCATCCACATGCTGATGCCCAGGGCAATCGCCAGCGCGGGCAGCGTGACCGAGTGCAGCAGCGTCCCCTGTGCCGGCACGCCATAGGGCAGCAGGCCATAGAGGTTCAGCAGGCTGGACGGGTCGGGTGCGGACAGATCCTGGATCCAGCCGAACCACGGTGCATGGCGCAGTTCGATGGTGACGAAGATCACCTTGTAGAGCGAGAAGAAGATCGGGATCTGCAGCAGGATCGGCAGGCAGCCCGCGGCAGGGTTCACCTTTTCCCGCTTGTAGAGCTCCATCACTTCCTTCTGGAACTTCATCCGGTCGTCACCGGTGCGCGCCTTGATCTCCTCCATTTGCGGCTGCAGTTCCTTCATCTTCGCCATCGAGATGTAGGACTTGCGGGCCAGCGGAAAGACAAGCGTCTTCAGCACGAAGGTCAGCGCGATGATCGCCCAGCCCATGTTGCCGATGATGCCGTGCAGCCAGTGCAGCAGCTGGAAGATCGGCTTGGTCAGGAAGTAGAACCAGCCCCAGTCGATCGAATCGACGAAGCGCTGGATGCCGGGGGTCTCCTCATAGCCGCGGATAACCTCCCAGACCTTGGCGCCGGCGAACAGGTAGCTGTCGGCGCTCAGCTGGGTGCCGGGCTCCACGGTCTGCATCGGGAAGCGGGCCTCGGTCTGATAGATGTCGGCGCCGTCGGCGTATTTTACGACCGCGGTGAAGGCCTGGCCGGGCGCGGGGGCCAGCGAGGACATCCAGTACTTGTCGGTGAAGCCGATCCAGCCGTTGCCGGTGACGTTATAGACCTCGGCCCGGCCTTCGCGGTCGATCGGGTCCAGTTCGGCGACGTCGTCGTATTTCATCTCGACCAGGGTGCCGTCGACCATGCCGACCACGCCTTCGTGCAGGATGAAGTTGTTCTGAGTGTCGGGGCGGCCATGGCGCGCGATGATGCCGTAGGGCGCGGCCGAGAACGCGGCATCGCCGTTGTTCTGCAGGCTCTGGCCGACGGTGAACAGGTAGTTGTCGTCCAGCGCGAAGGTCCGGCGGAAGATCTGGCCCGCGCCGTTGTCCCATGCCAGCGTCACCGGCTGACCGGGGGACAGCGTCTCGCCCGATTCCAGCGTCCAGACGGTTGCGGGGTTCGGAACCAGGCTTGCGTCCACGCCCGGTCCGGGCGTCCAGCCATAGACGACGTAATAGGGTTTGTACTGGGCGCTGTCGACGGGGATGCTGTCATCGGCCGTCGCGCTGGACGGCGTCAGCAGCCGCACGTCCGGTGACCCCTCGTCGCGGGTTTCCTGATAGCGGGTCAGCAGAAGGTCGTCGATGCGACCGCCGGCCAGCGAGATGGACCCCGACAGCGCCGACGACTGGATCGCGACCCGGCCGGCGGGTTCTGCGGCATCCGGCTCGGCCGCCAGGTCGGCGGGGGCCGTCGTGGCCGCTCCCGTTCCGGGGGTGGCCAGCGGCTGGTCGCCCACGACCTGTTCCGTCAGCGGCTGCCCCGAGGGCTGGTCGGAGACGGGTTCGGGGGCGAAGACCGTATACCATACCAGGATCACCAGAAACGACAGGACCGTTGCCAGGATCAAATTGCGGTTGTTGTCTTCCATTCCGTCACCACCGTCATCGCGTCAGTCTGGGCGGTTCAACAGAACGCACCCCCAAAGGTCAAGCGGATTTGCCATTTGACGCAGGAATGCAAGGGAATTCGCCGAAACGCCCCGCGCGTGCGACCGCGGGGCGCGGGTCCATGGGGCGGGTGTCAGCCGCGCAGGCCGATCGTGGGAAGGCGCGCCGCGGCGTCCGCGTGGCTGGCCAGGAAGTCCAGGCTTTTCGTCAGCGGCATGGGCCGGGCGATGGCATAGCCCTGGACCTCGTCGCAGCCCATCTGCGCCAGGAACGCATATTCCTCGCGGGTTTCAACCCCTTCGGCCAGGGCCGCGATGCCCAACCGCTCGGCCAGGGCCAGGATCGCCAGGATCATCCGCTGTTGGCCGTTGTCGATGTCGCAGGCCGTGACGAAGCTGCGGTCGATCTTGATGCGGTTGATGCCGAACTGTCGGATCGCGTCCAGGCTGGCATAGCCGGTGCCGAAATCGTCCAGGTCGATCTGGCATCCGGCCTCGGCCAGCTTGCGCAGGTTCTCGCGGGTCTCTCCGCTGCTGGTGACGGGGCCCACGCTTTCCAGCACCTCGACCACCAGGCGGCGTGGAGAGATCTCGTGGCGATCCAGCTCCCACAGCAGGCAGTCGGCAAAACCGCGGTCCGACAGTTCGCAGTTCGAGATGTTGATCGACACGGTGGGCACGTCGAACCCGGCCTTGTCCCAGGTCTTCAGCGCGGCCATGGACTGCGCCAGCATGAACAGTGTCAGGGTGTTGTGATCGGCAGGCGACATGTGCGGCAGGAACACCCCCGGGGCAAGGATGCCGCGGGTCGGGTGGTTCCAGCGGGCCAGCGCCTCGAACCCGGTGATCTGGCCGGAATTGCAGCACACCTGCGGCTGGAACCATGCCTCCATCTGCGCCGCGACCACCGCGTCGCTGACGGTCGCGATCAGGCCCGGGCCGGACAGGGCAGGGTCGTAGGGATAGAGGCGCAGCTGGCCCAGGGCGCAATCCTCGACCAGGTTCATCCGCTGGCGGGCATTGTCGACCAGCGCGGTGATCGAGGGCAGGTCGGGGGTCGTTGCATGGATCAGAACGCCGGTCATCACCGGGGTGACCTGCTGGCCCGACAGGGCGACGGGCGTCTGTCCCTGCTGGTGCAGCCTGCGCGCGACCTGCAGCGCGTCGCGGTCGGTCCGGTCGCGCAGCACGAAGGCGAACAGGCCCGGCGCCAGCACCTGCACCGGATCATAGGGACGCACCGCGCCACCCAGGGTCATCGACAGCTGCACCATAAGGTGCCCCATCGCGGCCTTGTCCAGGATGTTGCCCAGGGCTTCGGTGTTCTCCAGCCGCATCAGCAGCAGGCTGCGGGACAGGTCCTGACCCCGCTTGGCGCCGCCAAGCAGCCTGCGGAGGGGCGAGAACAAGCGGTTCGCATTCTTTGACATACCGGACCTTTCACGGAATCACCGGGGTCAGGAATAGATCAAATTGCTTGTCGTACCGTTAATGTTCCCCGGCCAGATCGCGCAGGATCGGCGGAAGGGCGGGCTTATCACCCTGTTCGGGCGGGAAAATCGCGGAAAAATCGAATAGTTCAGTATCCAGCAGGTGCGACGGCCGGACATTCATCAGCGACCGGAACATCACCTGCCGTCGTCCGGGCGTCCGCGCCTCCCATTCGTCCAGCATGCGTTTCACCTGGACGCGCTGCAGCCCTTCCTGGCTTCCGCACAGATCGCAGGGGATGATGGGATAGTTCATCGCCCGCGAAAAGCGGTCGCAATCGTCCTCGGCCACATAGGCCAGCGGGCGCAGGACGGTCAGGTCGCCATCCTCGTTCAGCAGCTTCGGCGGCATGGTGGCCAGGCGACCGCCATGGAACAGGTTCATGAAGAACGTCTCCAGCATGTCGTCGCGGTGATGGCCCAGCACGACGGCGGAACAGCCCTCCTCGCGCGCGATGCGGTACAGGTTGCCTCGGCGCAGACGCGAACACAGCGCGCAATAGGTGCGGCCGGCCGGGACCTTCTCCTTCACGATGGAATAGGTGTCCTGGTATTCGATCCGGTGCGGCACGCCGCGCGCCTTGAGGAACTCGGGCAGCACCGTGGCCGGAAAGTTGGGCTGCCCCTGGTCCAGGTTGCAGGCCAACAGCTCGACCGGCAGCAGCCCGCGCCACTGCAGCTCGTGCAGGATCGCCAACAGGGTATAGCTGTCCTTGCCGCCCGACAGGCACACCAGCCAACGGTCGCCGGGGCGGACCATCGCGTAATCCTCGATCGCGGCACGGGTCTCGCGGACCAGCCGCTTGCGCAGCTTGCGGAACTCGGTCCCCTGGGGGGCGCCCGCGAACAGGGGGTGGATCTCGGTGGTGTCAGCGTCGTCCAGCATCGCGGGCCCTTTCATGGTCGGGATCGGCGCCGGGCACCGGGTCATAGCCGTGCCCGCCCCAGGGATGACAGCGCCCGATGCGTCGCAGGGCCAGCCAGCTGCCGCGCAGGGCGCCGTGGCGGGCCAGCGCATCCAGCGCATAGGCCGAACAGGTCGGCTGGAACCGGCAGCCATGCCCGACCCAAGGAGAGGCCAGCAGCCGATAGCCGCGCACCGGCAGCGCGACAAGGCGCGCCAGCGGGCTCATGCGTGGATCTTGGCCATGGCGCGCGCGAAATCGCCCTGCAGATCGGCAAAGGGCCGGGCGATGGTCGCTTCGGGGCGTCCGACCAGGACATAGTCCCATCCGGCATGACCCAGATCGCCCAGCCCAAGGCGGGCGACCTCGCGCAGGCGCCGCTTGGCCCGATTGCGGGCCACGGCATTGCCGATCTTCTTGGAGCAGGTGAAACCGATCCGTGCCGGGCCGTCATCGTCCCGCCTGCGGGCCTGCAGCAGGAAGCCCGGCATTCCCTGACGGCGCGCACGGGCGGCGGCCAGGAAATCGGCGCGTTTCTGCAGGACGGGCGGCATGCGAAATGCCGCCGTGCCGACATCCTTGGGCTGAACTTCAGCAGGATGGGGCAGAGGCGGCATGTCGAAAGCCTTTACGTGGCGGTCGTGACCGCCGGCAGGATCACGAATGATCAGGCCGACAGACGCTTGCGGCCCTTGGCGCGGCGGCGGTTCAGCACCAGACGGCCGCCTTTGGTGGCCATGCGGGCGCGGAAGCCGTGACGGCGCGCACGAACGAGGTTCGACGGTTGGAAGGTGCGCTTCATGATCAGTCTCCGGGTCGGTTCTTGCGGGGCGGATCGGGACGGGGCAGATTGCAGAAGACTGCCCTGCGCCACGACGCCGGTTGTTCGAAGCCCGCTGGATAGTGGACCCGCAGGCCCACGTCAACCATCCAAACCGGTAAATCACGGGCCAATCGGTCCGGGAACCGGGTCACGATCACATTCGTTTGATGTGCAAACCCGCAATCGCTTGGCTGACAAGTCCGGCCCGCGACACCATAACCCGGACACGATGCGACTGAACACGATCTCTGGCCGATTCGCCGCGCTGACAACCATGTTCGTCATCCTGGCAGAGCTGTTCATTCTGCTGCCATCCTTGGCGGGCTTCCGGCTGGACTATCTGGAGAGCCGGCTGGAACGGGCGCAGATCGCCAGCCTGGCCCTGCTGGCCACCGACGAATCGATCGCCCTGGACCTGGAGGCCGAGCTCCTGCAGACGGCCGGCGTGTTCAACGTCGTGCTGCGGCGCAACGACGTGCGCCAGCTGGTCCTGTCGTCGCCCATCCCGGGCCCGATCGCCGCGACGTATGATCTGCGGTCCGAAGGCGTGCTGCACACGATCGGCGATTCGCTGCGGGCGCTGGCCGACCGACAGAATCGCGTGATCCGCGTCATCGGCGCACCGGTGAACCAGGCGGGCCAGCTGATCGAGATCACCATGGAGACCGCGCCGCTGCGTCAGGCGATGATCGACTACGGCCTGCGCCTGCTGGCGGTATCGGCCGCGTTCTCGATCCTGACGGCGGTCCTGCTGTTCACAGCCGCGCAACGGATGATCCTCGTGCCGATCCGCCGCGTGATCACCCACATGTCCGCCTATGCCAGCGCGCCCGAGGACAGCCGCCACATCATCATCCCCGACGCGCGCCTTGCGGAACTGCGCGAGGCCGAGACCGCCCTGCAGTCGATGCAGCAGACCGTGACCTCCGCCCTCAAGCAGAAGGAGCGGATGGCACAGCTGGGCCAGGCGATCGCAAAGATCAGCCACGACCTGCGCAACATCCTGACCACGGCGCAGATCTTTGCCGACCGTCTGGAGGACAGCGCCGACCCCAAGGTTCGTCGCGCCGCGCCCAAGCTGGTCAATTCGATCACCCGCGCCGTGAACCTGTGCGAGACGACGCTGGCCTTCGGCAAGGCCGAGGAGCCTGCGCCGACGCTGTCACGCTTCAACCTGGCGCAGCTGGCTGCCGAGGTGATCGAGGCCGAGACCCTGGCAGGGGAGGCGGCAGGGCGGGTCGAGTTCCTGACCGACATTCCCCCCAGCCTGGTGATCCGCGCCGATCGCGATCAGCTGTACCGCGTGCTGGCCAACCTGGCCCGCAATGCCCGCCAGGCGATCGAGGCGACCGGCGGCCCCGGCACGGTCGAGATTGGCGCCGGCGAGGCAGAGAGCGATTGGTGGATCAAGGTATGCGATTCGGGACCGGGCCTGCCGGACAAGGCGCGCGAGTACCTGTTCAAGCCCTTCACGGGCAGCACGCGCCGCGGCGGCACGGGCCTGGGTCTGACGATCGCGGCCGATCTGGTGCGTGGGCACGGGGGCCGGCTGATCCTGCTGCGCAGCGATGCCGAGGGCAGCCAGTTCTGCATCCACATCCCCCGCGGGATGGCCGATCTGTCGGCCCGCGCCGACGCCGCGGCGCGCTGAAGGACGATTTGCCAAAAGGAGTCATCTTTTTGTCTTTTCGCCCTTGCATCCCCCCGGCGTGGCCGCTAATTCCCACCGCATGTTGCACCCGTAGCTCAGCTGGATAGAGCACCAGACTACGAATCTGGGGGTCGGGCGTTCGAATCGCTCCGGGTGCACCATTTTTCCTTTTTTGTGAACACCATGCAAAATTGCCGTTTCTGTTACGGCTTTGCCTTTTAGGTGACCCGACATCTCCGCCCGCTCCTTCTTGTTCCGCCAGTGGTGAAGCCAGCGCTGCGTTTCACTTTGGATGACCTGATGTCATTCGAAGGGCAAAGCAGGGTGGGCGCAGCCCGACCTGCGGCCGGACGGTGATCCGACACACGGGGCTGGAGCGGTGAAATTGGGAGGGACCCGCGCGCTTGCGCGTGGGAGGAACCGGATCTCTCCGTGGAGGCTGACGCGCAGCGGCACCACAGCCCGTGTTCGGATCGCCGGCCGGATGGCAGGCGAAAAACGAAATGAAAGATCGTCAGCGGTGCCAGTGCGAAGCGGAGGCGCGGCTGTCTCCTGGATCAGCGATCGCGGTGCCCGCGATCACCATATCTCTGAAAAGCAGCCTCTCGACTGCCAGGCAGCATGGACGCGAAGAGCCTATAGACGACACTCATGCCACCTGCAGCTAATGCAGTCGCAGCATGAGCGCTCGGCCTATCGCAGCAACTCAGCCTCCGTCGCTAACCGCGCAACATCATGCGCTAGCAGTCGCGGCAACTTAGAACCGCAAGGTTGCTCCAATGATCGGCCCCGCCATCGTCATGTCAATCCGGGTACCGCCATCACGATAATCCACATTCAGCTGCCGATAGCCGCCAGAAAGATAAAGCTGATCGGTTACTTGATAGTTGGCAGTAGCGACGATCTGGCTGGTGTCATGTGAGCCTCCGACGTCAAATCCACCATAATCGGCATAGAACAGGGCGCTCCAGCGCGGCGACAGGGTGTAGTTCACACGAACGGCCAAGACCGGGTCAGCAAAGGACTTGTCGCCGCTGCGCGTGATCGCGCCACCAAAGACGTCGGCTGTCCCTTCGATCTGCCACAGTCGTGCGCCCGCCAGGACGTCCATGTGCATTTCCGGCAGATCGACTGCCCTGTAGCCACCCAGCAGGGTCAGCGAGCTTTGGCGGATCTTGGCGCGCGCTGGAATGCCTGGCGGCACCATCCCCTCTTCGCTGGCCGACGCGATACTGAGGTCACCCATCAACACGAAGCGGTCGCGGCGGGCATAGCCAGACAGGAAGATGGCGCCGTCCAGATTGTCGAGGACGTCCGACAGGGACTTGTCGACCTCGACGGTTGTGGCGCCGGTGAAGGGCGTGACATCGCCGCCGAGGCCAGCACCCCAGACATAGGCCGTGGCCTGGCCCTGCCAGGCACTGTCCTGCGCGGCAGCGGGCAGGACAGGCAGAACGATCACGGCCATCGCCGCCAGCAGCTTGGTCAAACGCATCGTCATCTTCCTTTCACAGGCTGTTCTTGTGGATGCGGCCGTTCTTGACGATCAGCCGCAGATTGCCGGTGTCCTCCAACCAGGCGAGGCTAGCCTCCGGATCGCCTTCGACGACCAGCAGGTCGGCAAAGGCTCCGGGCGCGATCACGCCAAGCTGGCCGTCATAAGGGGCCCGCGGTCCCGACATGGCCAGCAGCTGCCCCGCCGCCCCGGTCGCACGATGCAGCGCCTCCAGCGGCGACATGAAGCGCGCCAGCTTGGTCAGATGCCGGCCCTGCTTTTCGGCCCCGCCGAACAGCACGTCGCTGCCAAAGGCCCAGTTCACGCTGTGCGTCCGCGCAAGATCAAAGGCCCGCATGGTGCCCTCGGCCACCATCTTCTGCGCGGCGATGGCGGCAGGATCGGAATACTGGTTCGAATCCTCGTCGGCCAGGAAGGGCTGCAGCGACCACCAGACGCCGTTATCGGCCATCATTCGGACTGTCTCCTCGTCAGCCAGCTGGCCGTGTTCGATGGACTTCACGCCGGCGCGGATGCAGCGCTGAATCCCGCGCGAGGTATAGACATGGGCGCAGACATATGTGTTCCAGTCGTCGGCCGCCTGAACGGCCGCGCGCATCTCCTCTTCCAGGAACTGCGTGGAATCGATTGGATCAGAGGGAGAGGCGACCCCACCGCCCGCCATGATCTTGATCTGGCTGGCACCCTTCATAAGCTGCTCGCGCGTCCGCCGAAGCACGTCGGCGGGCCCGTCGGTAATGGCAGTCATGCCGTTTTGCATGGCGTAATCCGCCTTGTCCGACGGCATCAGCGGCAGTTGGTTGGGAAAGCGGAAATCGCCATGCCCTGATGTCTGAGAAATCATTGCGCCCGACGGGAAGATGCGGGGGCCTTCGACCACACCCCGGTCAATCGCGGCCTTCAGGCCAAAGGCAGGTCCGCCCACATCACGCACGGTGGTGAAACCGCGCTGTAGCGTGGCACCGGCCTGCTGGCCGGCCAGCAGATGGACCAGCCCGATATCCTGCGTCAAGGCAACGACCTGACTGACCGATGCCAGCGTGGCATGCCAATGCGCATTGATCAGTCCGGGGATCACGCTGCGCCCACCGCAATCGATGCGTTCGGCGTCCTCAGGGCCCTGACCGGCCGCCGGAAGCCCGGCGATGCGCCCGTCTTCGATCAGGATGTCGACGCCCTGGCGCATCGACAAGGTCTCTCCATCGAACAACCTGAGGTTGGTCAGTAGCAGAGGGCGGGCCGGGGTCTGGGCGCGAAGCTCCCGCGGTGCAAGGCCGAAACCCGCGAACATCCCGACCACGGCCGCCATGCCGCCGATCATCTGTCGACGAGATATGTCGGCCTCGATCCGGCGCATCGCCGTCTGCGTCTCTGGCCGTCCGCAGTGACAAAAACTCTGTGTTCCCGGCTTGTTGACACCCTCAAAACAGGCAAAGCACATCGCGCACCCTTTGTCGTTGTGACCGCAAGCCCGGCAAAAATATCGAGCCCTCTTCACAAAAAGGTAACCTTAGGTTGCGTTAGTTTCATACAAGAAAAATCTCGTATTTCTGCCGCCGTCGTGCGTCATCATGACACGCAGATGTCCCGCTATGCTTTATTGAGGATGTTCGGGTTTCGGCAGACGGCACTCAGCGCGAAAGGAGACATCTCGCTGAGTATTCCTGCCAGTAAGCACGAGTAGCCAAGTGTCTAGGCAGCCGTCGCATCGGCAAAGAGGAGTTGCCAGAATGATAGGATGGTCCAATAGACCTTTCTGTTTTGTTCCCGGACATCAGATGCGATCCATCACTGCGGCATTTTTAGTTATGACAATTTCCGCCTGCGGCGCACGTCCAACGAACGAGGTGCTTCGCCCGACCTCGGCGATAGTTGAAGATGCACAGATCACGCAGGTCTACGTCGCAACCACGCGTGCCCCCCGTACGGCAGGCAGTACAGACTTTGGATATGTCCCATCACTTGGTCCCAGCTATGCCACCTTCTTGGTGTCGACACCCCCCGGACACCAAACGGGGCGGATAGAGTGGCCAGGGGGTCAGACTGACCCGGCCACCAGCTTTGCCACGGTGGACAGCACTATTATGAGGGAAGACGAATTCCGAACAGCGGTGTCCAATGACCCGCGCAAGGGATCAGGTGTTGTCGTCTTTGTTCACGGCTTCAATCACAACTTCCCCGAGGCACTCTATCGATTGGTGCAGCTTTCCGTCGATTCCCGGGCTGATGGAGTGCCGGTGCTGTTTTCGTGGCCGTCTGCGGGGTCCCCTTTTGCTTATCTGGCTGACAAAGATGCGGTGGCTTTCTCGCGTGACGGGCTGGCGCGAACGCTGTCCGCGCTGGTCGACGACGCCGAGGGCGCCCCAGTCCAGGTCGTTGCGCATTCGATGGGGGGGCTACTGACCATGGAGGCTCTGCGACAATTAAAGCTGGAAGGACAAGATGATGTTCTGGACCAGTTGTCTGTCGTCATGGCGGCCCCGGACATTGACCCCGATGTTTTCCGGGCGCAGATTGCCGTGATCGGTCCGATGGCCCGAACGATGACCCTTCTGGTCTCGCAGGACGATCGAGCCTTGGATTTGTCATCCCGGCTCTCCAGCCACCGGGCCCGGGTTGGCGCGCTGGACGTCGCCGATCCCAGGGTGGAAAGAGCCGCACGCGCTGCCAACATCGCGATTGTGGACATATCGGCTCTGCCAGCGTCGAACCGGATCAACCATGACCGCTATGTCGAATTGTCCGCAATCTACGGGGAGCTGAACTCGGAGCAGTCACCATATCGCACAGGCGCCACTGCATTGAGCGAGGCAGGGGTGCATGTGCTCGATGCGTTTCTGAGGAACTAGGGGTAGTCTCGACGGGGTCCGACGTCTTTGCTGCGTATTGTCGGATTGCGAATGACTTAGCGGAGCAATCGTCCGCTCTTAAACTGATACAGTAGCGGCTATGCTGCACAAATTACAAACTGCATTTCACCGTTTGCGGCGATCCCTAGGAACAGAGGGCCAGTAACGCTGCACCTGCAGCGAACGACCGAAAGGTCCCGCATAGCCGGCGGTTCACGATAGCCCCCATCCGTCATTTATGCGGGACCTTCCAGAAGTCCGCTGCAGTTGCAGGACTCGTGTACCCGTCAACTCAAAGGCCGATACGAAGGAAGGAAAGCCGACTTTCGCTGCGCCTGCTCTATGCTTGCTGTGCACCTCTTGTCACTGTTGATTTCCACCCAGAACTGAGCCGGGTATGGAGTGAACCCCATGGGCTGGGCCACATGGCACCATTCGAACTAAGCCGCTTTCTGGGCAAACAGGGTTTCGAATTCCTCGGGGGTTCTGTAGCTGAGGGCTGAGTGAAGCCTTCTCGTGTTGTAGATCTGCTCAATGAAGATCGGCAAGCGGACTGCCACATCGGCAAAAGTCTCGTAACCGGCTCGATAGACCTCCTCGACCTTCAGGGTTTTCATAAAGCTTTCAGCCTGCGCGTTATGATGTAAGCGCGACGCGGCCCC
>NZ_JXYF01000037.1:0-12855 GCF_000967735.1 Paracoccus sp. S4493 | reverse complement strand
GCGCGCCGCCTGCGGGTCCGAGGGCGATCTGGCGGCCGAGGTCGCGCGCCTGACCGCTGCCGCCCTGCGTGCCGCAAATGACGGCGCCAGCCCGCTGATCCATTCGGCGGCGGGCCATGACGGCGCGCAGGTCGGCGCGTTCCGCGGCGCGCTGTCGGCCTCCGGCATTGCGCCCGAGACCGCCGCCCGGCGCATCGGAGAGGGCTTGGGCCGCATCCTGGACGGGGTGCTGCGCGGGTCGGGCATCCGCCGCGCGGTGATCTCGGGGGGCGACACCTCGGGGCACGCGATGCGGCAGCTGGGCCTGACGGCGCTGACCGCGCTGGCCCCCACCATCCCCGGCGCGGCCCTGTGCCGGGCGCATGGGGACGGCCCGCATGACGGGCTGGAGATCGCGTTGAAGGGCGGGCAGATGGGCTCGACCGACTATTTCGGCTGGATCCGCGACGGCGGCGGCCCCCGACATCAGGAGCAGCCATGATCCGCGTCACCTATCTGCTGGAGACCCCAGGCGACCCGCGCGCCATGGCGGAAAAGATCGCGGCCGACCAGTCCACCGGCACCTTCACCGACCTGCCCGGAGAGACCGACGCCCTGCGCGCCCGCCACGCCGCGCGGGTCGAGGAGGTGACGATGCTGGAGCCCCTGCCCCAGCCCTCGCTGCCCGAAGGGGCGGGGCCGGTGCGGCGCGCCCGCGCGACCATCGCCTTTTCGCCCGACAGCATCGGCGGCGACATCGCGGCGCTGCTGACGGTCACCACGGGGGGCCTCTTCGCGGCGCGCGGCCTGACCGGCATGCGGGTGCTGGATTTCGACCTGACGCCCGATTTCGCGGCCCACCCGGGGCCGCAATTTGGAATCGAAGGCTCTCGCCGCCTGACCGGGGTCGCGGAGGGCCCCATCATCGCGTCGATCATCAAGCCCTCGCTTGGCTTGACCCCCGATCAGACGGCCGAGGTCGTGCGTCCGCTGTGCGAGGCCGGGGTCGATTTCATCAAGGACGACGAAAAGATGATGTCGCCCGCCTATTCCCCCTTCGAGGCACGGGTCGATGCCGTCATGGCGGTCATCCGAGACCACGCGCAGCGAACCGGGAAACAGGTGATGTATGCCTTTGGCCTGTCATCGGCGGACCCGGACGTGATGATGCGCCGCCACGATCACGTCGTGGCCCGGGGCGGCAATGCGGCGGTGGTGAACATCAACTCGATCGGGCCGGGGGCGATGGCCTTCCTGCGGCGGCGGTCGGCGCTGTGCCTGCACGCGCATCGCAACGGGTGGGACCTGCTGACGCGCCATCCGGGCCTGGGCTTCGAGTTTCGCGCCTGGCAGAAGATCTGGCGTCTTCTGGGCGTCGATCAGTTCCAGATCAACGGCATCGGCGCGAAATATTGGGAGGGCGACGACAGCTTCGTGCGGTCCTTCGCGGACGTCACGACGCCGATCTTCTCGGAGGCTGACCGGGCGCTGCCGGTGGTCTGTTCGGGGCAATGGGGCGGTCAGGCCTTCGACACCTGGGCGCGGACGGGCGGCACGCTGGACCTGATGTATCTGGGCGGCGGCGGCATCCACGGCCATCCGAACGGGCCGGCCGCGGGGGTGCGCGCCATCCGCCATGCCTGGGCCGCGGCCGGCGCGGGCCTGACGCCCGCCCAGGCCGCAGCCGATTGCCCTGACCTGGCCGCCAGCTTTCAGCTGTGGGGCATGCCCGCGACATAGGCCGCCAGCGTCGCCCGCACCCCGTCCCGGCGCAACGCGGCCAGCGCGTCGCCGAAGGCCGCGACCAAGGGCGCGGACCCCGCCAGATCGCCAAAGATCGCGTGCTGGGACAGGAACGCCTGCGGATCATCCTTTGCCGCCAGCGCATGGTCGCGCAGCGTGGCATGGGCGTCGTCATTGGGGACGATTGGATCGCCCGCCTCGGTCGTGCCCTCGCAATAGCGGCACCACAGGGCCAGCTCCAGGGCCAGCCCGTCGATGGGCGCGCCCGCCGTCAGCCGGTCGCGCAGCGTCGGCAGGATGAATTTCGGTTGGCGGTTCGACCCGTCCAGGCACAGGCGCGGAATGGTGTCGCCGATTTCCGGGTTCGAGAAGCGGCTGACGATCAGCGCCAGGTATTCGTCATAGCTGACGCCCGGAATGGGCTGCAGGGTCGGGATGATCTCGCGCGTCTCCAGGGCGCGCAGCCAGGCGGCGATGTCCCCGTCCGCCATCGCGTCATGCACGAAATGATGCCCCAGCAGCGCCGAGGCATAGGCGATGGCCGCATGACCGCCGTTCAGGATGCGCAGCTTCATCAACTCGTGGCGGCTGACATCGGCGACGAATTCCGCGCCCACGGCCTCCAGCGCGGGGCGGCCCTGGGGGAAGTTGTCCTCCAGCACCCACTGGCGGAAGGGCTCGCAGACGACCGGGGCGGCGTCCTGGATGCCGAAGCGGTCGCGGACCAGGGCTCGCTCGCGGTCGCTGGTGGCGGGGGTGATGCAATCGACCATGCTGTTCGGAAAGGCCACGTTGGCCTGAACCCAATCGGCCAGCGCGGGGTCCTGCGCGCGGGCCAGCCCCGTCAGGGTGCGCGCGCAGACATGGCCGTTTTCCGGCAGGTTGTCGCAGGACAGGACGGTGAAGGGCGCATGCCCCGCCGCGTGCCGCGCCCGCACCGCAGCCAGGATCATGCCGAACACGGTGCGCGGCGCATCCGGCGCGCCCGCGTCATGCACCATGTCGGGGTGACCGGCATCGAAGCCGTCGGTCTTGGCATCGACGTAATAGCCGCCCTCGGTGATGGTCAGCGAGACGATGCGGATCGCCGGATCGGCCATCGCGGCGATGGTGGCTGCGGGGTCCACGGCCACGAAATCGATCATCGAGCCCAGCACCTGTGCGGACAGGCCCGCGGGGTCCAGCTCGACCAGCGTGGTCAGCCAGTCCTGGGCCGCCAGCCGTTCGCGCATCGCGGCGTCGCCCGGACGCACGCCCGCGCCGATCAGCGCCCAGCTGTGGTCACGCCCCTGGGCGAACAGCCGGTCCAGGTACCACGCCATGTGCGCGCGATGGAAATTGCCGACGCCGACATGCATGATGCCCGCCGTCAGGGCGCTGCGGGCATAGGCGGGGCGTGCCACGGTGTCGGGCAGCCCGGCCAGCGCGGATTGGGTCAGTTGGATGGCCATGATCGGACCTTTCGTCAAATCGCCCCGTGGCCGCGGCGCAGGATGCGCGCGGGGGGCCGGGAATTGCAGGGGGTGCGGCAGTCAGCTGAGCCAGTTGCCGCCGTCGACATTGTAGGTCTGGGCCACGATGTAGTCGGCCCCGTCGGATGCCAGGAACACCGCCATGCCGGTCAGGTCGGCCGCAGTGCCCATGCGACCGAAGGGGACGGCGGCGCCCACCTCGGCCTTTTTCTGGCCGGGGGCCTTGCCTTCGTATTTCGCGAAGAACGCGTCCACACCATCCCAATGTTCGCCGTCGACGACGCCGGGCGCGATGGCATTCACGTTGATGCCGTGGGCGATCAGGTTCAGGCCCGCCGATTGCGTCAGGCTGATCACCGCGGCCTTGCTGGCGCAATAGACCGCGACCAGCGCCTCTCCACGGCGGCCGGCCTGGGACGCCATGTTGATGATCCGCCCGCCCTTGCCGCGCGCGATCATGGACCGCGCGACGGCCTGCATCATGAACAGCGTGCCCGACACGTTGACCGCCATGATGCGGTCGTAATCGGGGCGGGTGATCTCGGCGATGGGGGCGGCGGTGAACAGGGCCGCGTTGTTGATCAGGATGTCGATGCCGCCGAACTGCTGTTCCACGGAGGCCACGCAGGCGTCAATGCTGGCCTGATCGGTCACGTCCAGCGCCACGGCGATGGCGCCCTGGCCCAGACCCGCGGCCGCCGCGCGGGCGGCCTCCAGGTTGATGTCGCAGATGGCGACGCGCGCGCCCTGATCCAGATAGGCGCGGGCGAATGCCAGCCCGATGCCGCGCGCGGCCCCGGTGATCAGGGCGGTCTTTCCCGACAGCATCATGCCACCCGCGCCCCCGTGGCGTCAAAGCGGTGCATCTGCGCGTCGTCCGGGGTCAGCCAGACGGTGTCGCCGTGATGAAGGTCGATGTTGCCGCCCGCACGCACCGTGATGGTGTCGGCCAGACCCGTGTCCTCGACATAGAAGAACGTGTCCGATCCCAGATGCTCGCTGACGCCGACGCGCCCGCGCCACTTGCCGTGATCGGGCGACACCGCGATGTGTTCGGGCCGGATACCGATGGTGTGGGCACCGTATTCCGCGGCCGCCGCCCCGTCGATCAGGTTCATCTTGGGGCTGCCGATGAAGCCCGCGACGAACAGGTTCCTGGGCGCGCGGTACAGCTCCATCGGGCTGCCGACCTGTTCGATGTTGCCGGCGCGCAGGACCACGATCTTGTCGGCCATGGTCATCGCCTCGACCTGGTCATGGGTGACATAGATCATCGTGGTTTTCAGGCGGTTGTGCAGCTCGCTGATCTCGAGGCGCATGCCGACGCGCAGGGCAGCGTCCAGGTTCGACAGCGGCTCGTCGAACAGGAACGCGGCCGGTTCGCGCACGATGGCCCGCCCGATGGCCACGCGCTGGCGCTGGCCGCCCGACAACTGGCCCGGCTTGCGGTCCAGGTAATCGGTCAGGTTCAGCGCCTTGGCGGCCGCCGTGATGCGGCGGTCCTGTTCGTCCTGCGGCACACCCGCCATGCGCATCGGAAAGGCGATGTTCTTTCTGACCGACATGTGCGGGTACAGCGCATAGGACTGGAACACCATCGCCAGGCCGCGCTTGGCCGGGGGCGTGTCGGTGGCATCCTTGCCGTCGATCAGGATGCGCCCGCCCGACGTGTCCTCCAGCCCCGCGATCAGGCGCAGAAGGGTGGATTTCCCGCAGCCCGAGGGGCCGACGAAGACCACGAACTCTCCGTCGTTGATGTCCAGGTTCAGGGGCGGGATGACCTCGACGTCTCCGAACCGCTTGGTCACTGCTTCAAGGGTAATGCGTCCCATGATGGTCCCCTTATTTCACCGCGCCGAAGGTCAGGCCGCGGACAAGTTGTTTCTGGCTGAACCAGCCCATGATCAGGATCGGCGCGATGGCCATGACGGAGGCCGCCGAGAGTTTCGCCCAGAACAGCCCCTGCGGGCTGGAGAAGCTGGCGATGAAGGCCGACAAGGGCGCGGCGTTGGTGGTGGTCAGCTGGATGGTCCAGAACGCCTCGTTCCAGGCCAGGATGACGTTCAGCAGCATGGTCGACGCGATGCCCGGCACCGCCATGGGCGTCAGCACGTACAGGATCTCGTCCTTGAGCGTGGCGCCGTCCATGCGCGCGGCCTCCAGGATCTCTCCGGGGATCTCGCGGAAATAGGTGTACAGCATCCAGACCACGATCGGCAGGTTGATCAGCATCAGCATGACCGTCAGGCCGATCCGCGTGTCCATCAGCCCGGTGCGCAGGAAGATCAGATAGATCGGCACCAGCACCGCGACCGCGGGCATCATCTTTGTGGACAGCATCCACATCAGGATGTCCTTGGTGTGCTTGGTGGGAGAGAACGCCATCGCCCAGGCCGCCGGGATCGCGACGATCAGCGCCAGGATGGTTGAACCCACCGCCAGGATCACCGAATTGGTGAAGGGCTTCCAGTAGTTGTTCTGGGTCTGCACCGCCTCGAAGCTGGACAGGGTGAAGGACGGGATCAGGCTGAAGCCCGAAATGGCCTCCTGTTCCGTCTTGAGGCTGGTGATGATCGTGTAGAGGATCGGGAAGAAGATCACCAAGGCCACGATCCAGGCGGCAATGGTATAGCCGACCTTGGTGCGGGTGCTTACTGCGCGTGCCATGGGATGCTCCTCAATCCAGGTTCTTGCCGACGGCGCGCATCAGGAAGAACGCGACGATGTTGGCCAGGATGACTGCGATGATGCCGCCCGCGGCCGCACCGCCGATGTCGAAGTTCAGACGGGCCGCGCGATAGATCAGATAGGTCAGGTTGGTGCTGGCATTGCCCGGACCGCCATTGGTGGTCACCAGGATCTCGGCATAGATGCCCAGAAGGAAGATGGTCTGGATCAGCACCACGACGGTGATGGCGCGTGCCATGTGCCGCAGGGTCAGGTGGATGAACCGGCTGACGGCGCCCGCGCCGTCCATCTCGGCCGCCTCCATCTGTTCGCCGTCCAGCGATTGCAGGGCGGTCAGCAGGATCAGCGTCGCGAAGGGCAGCCATTGCCAGGCCACGATGATGATGATCGAGGTCAGCGGATATTGCGCGAACCAGTCCACCGGCTGCACGCCGATGGCACGCGCGATGTCGGCAAAGACCCCATAGGACGGGTGCATGATCATGTTCTTCCAGATCAGCGCGGCCACCGGCGGCATCACGAAGAACGGAGAGATGATCAGGATCCGCACGATCCCCTGCCCGAAGATCGGCTTGTCGATCAGCAGGGCGATCGCGATGCCCAGGGTGACGGTGATCGCCAGCACGCCCAGCACCAAGGCCAGCGTGTTCCAGATCGCGTCGAAGAAGGCCGGATCGGTGTAGAAATACTGATAGTTGAACCACCCCGCCCAGCTGACGGAGGCCGGGTTCAGCAGGTTGTAGTTCAGGAACGAGTAGTACAGCGTCATCCCCAACGGGACGATCATCCAGATCAGCAGCAGGATGATGGCAGGTGCGCGCATCAGGCGCGCAAGACTTGCGGTCTGGCGGGTGGCCATGGCTAGCGTCCTTTTGGGGGAAAGCGGGGGTGCGCCGCCCCGCATGTCGGGGGCGGCGCGGGTCGCGGCTTATTTGGGATAGCCCGCGCGCGCCATTTCACGGGCGGTGCTGGACTGTGCCGCCGCAAGGGCGTCCTCGGCCGACATCTGGCCTGCCAGCGCCGCCGAGAAGGTCTGTCCGACCGCCGTGCCGATGCCCTGGAATTCCGGGATCGCGACGAACTGGCCGCCGGTGTAGGGAATGTCCTGGACCGACGATTTCTGCGTGTCGGCGGCGTTGATCGATTCCAGCGTCATCGCCGCGAACGGAGCCTCGGCCTGATACTCGGGGTTCTCGTACAGCGACGTGCGCGTGCCCGGAGGTGCGGCGCGCCAGCCCTCGGCCTCGGCCACCATGTTGGTGTATTCCTGGCTGGTCGCCCAGGCCACGAAGGTCTTGGCCGCGTCCTGCTTCTGGCTGGAGGCCGGGATGGCCAGGTTCCACGCCCACAGCCAGTTGCCGTGGTTGTCGACGCCTTCCTTGTTGGGGAACTGCGCAAAGCCCACGCTGTCCGCGACGGTCGAATCCTCGGGGTCGGTCACGAAGCTTGCGGCGACGGTCGCGTCGATCCACATGCCGCACTTGCCCTGCTGGAACAGCGACAGGTTCTCGTTGAAGCCGTTCGACGACGCACCCGGAGGTCCGTATTCGTTCATCAGCGTCAGATAGTCGGTCAGCGTCGCCTGCCATTCGGGGCTGTCGAACTGGGGCGCCCATTCCATGTCGAACCAGCGCGCGCCATAGCTGTTGGCCATGGCGGTCAGGAAGGCCATGTTCTCGCCCCAGCCCGGCTTGCCGCGCAGGCAGATGCCATAGACCTCGTTCTCCTTGTCCGTCATCGCCTTGGCGGCGGCGGTGATGTCGGTCCAGGTCGGGTTGTCGGGAATGGTCACGCCCGCAGCCTCGGCCAAGTCGGTGCGGTACATCACCATTGCCGATTCGGCATAGAACGGCGCGGCGTACAGCGTGTCGTTCACCGACAGGGCGGCGCGCACGGCGGGGACCAGGTCGTCCACGTTGTAGCTTTCGGGAAGGTCGTCCAGGGGCGTCAGCCAGTCCTGCGCCGCCCAGATCGGAACCTCGTAGGTGCCGATGGTCAGCACGTCATACTGCCCGCCGCTGGTGGCGATGTCGGTGGTGACGCGCTCGCGCAGGATGTTCTCCTCCAGCGTGACCCATTCCAGCTGGATGTTCGGGTTCGCCTCGGTGAAGGGCGCGGTCATCTGCTGCATGCGGATCATGTCGCCGTTGTTCACGGTCGCGATCGTCAGGGTCACGTTGTCCTGCGCGGCGGCCATGCTGCCGACGGCGCACAGGGCCGTAGCGCCCAGAAGGGCGCGGAATGTCGTGGTCATGTAGTCCTCCCTTGGCGGTTGGGCATTTGCCCTTCCGATGGGCATATACTCGCGCCGTCTTGCAAATCTGTCAACGCAGATTCCCCGCCGCAGTGCAGCGAGGGTGTAAAGGCTTGACGACAGTGCAGTTCTTCAGGCCAGCAGGCGTTCCGCCGTCGCCTCCGAGGTGATCAGGCCGTTGATCAGCCCCCCCACCATCGCCGCGCGGATGGCCGGCAGCTTGGCCTGTCCCGAGGCGACGGCGATCACCGGACGGTCGCTTCCGCAGGGCAGCGGCGCCGACGCCACGCGGCGGTTGAAGTCGCAATCGATCACCTGGCCCCGGGCGTCATAGACCCAGCTGGTGATCTCGCCCACGGCACCGGCGCGGGCCAGCTGCGCCATTTCGGCCTTGCTCAGGAAGCCGTCGACATGCAGCGGCGCGGTCATGTCCATCTGTCCGATGCCCACCAGCGACAGGTCGGCACGGGCGCACAGGTCGATGGTGTTGCGGGCGGCCTGCTGTCCCTGCATCGCCGCCAGTTCCGCCGCGTCGCGCGCCAGCACCGGCAGCGGATAGGGAAAGTGCGGCGCGCCGATGCGCTCTGCCAGCCGGATGGTGGCGTTGTAGGGGGTGGCCGACCCGTCCTCCATCATGTTGCCGAGGCGGGACACGACGACATGCTGGGGACAGGTCATGCGGGGCAGCTGTTCCACCGTGGCGCGCAGGTTGCGCCCGGTGCCCAGGCTGACGATCCGCCGTTCGGGCGATTTCAGCACGCGTTCCAGATGCGCGGCGGCGGCGATGGCGATGCCCGCCAACAGGTCCGGCGCCTCGGGGTCCGAGGGCGCAACCTCGGCGGTCAGCAGGCCGAACCGGTCCTGCAGCGCGCGCGCCAGGTCCATGCAGCGTCCGATCGGGTGATCCAGGCGGACCTTGACCAGCCGTTCGGCCAGCGCCATCGCGACCAGACGCTGCGCGGTCTGGCGGCTGACGCCCAGCTTGCGCGCGATCTCGTCCTGGGTGTTTCCGGCGACGTAGTACAGCCAGCCGGCGCGGGCGGCATCGTCCAGGCGGGTCGTTTCGGGGGTAAAATGGTTCTGGCTCATGCGGGCACCTGGATGCGCGCCAGCAGGTCGGGGAACTGCGACCAGCAGTCAAAGCCCTCGTCCGTTGCGGGCTGTCCCGCCAGATGGGCGCCGCCGCGGTACTGCAGGACTCGCATTCCCGCCGCGCGGGCCGCCTGCAGGCCGGGCTGGCTGTCCTCGATCACCAGGGCGTGGGCAGGATCGACGCCCATCCGTTCGGCCGCGAACAGGAACAGGTCGGGCGCGGGCTTGCCGCGCGCCACCTGGCTGGCCGTGAAGACGTCCGCGCCGAACCGCTGCGCCAGGTCCAGCACCGCCAGCGTCCGCGCCACCCGCGGCGGGCTGGACGAGGTCGCGACGCAGACCGGCAGCCGGATCTGCGCCAGCGCATCGGCAAAGCCCGGCGTCGTGCGCAGGTCGGTGTCGAACCGCGCCAGCAGGCGGGCCCGATAGGTCGCCTCGAAATCGGCGGGCAGGGTCAGGGCAAAGCGGTCGCGGATCGACGCCGCGACCGTGGGAAAGCTGCGCCCCAGGAAATCGCGGCGCACGTCGTCGGGCGTCACGACGATGTCCAGACGCGCCAGCTGGTCGATCAGCACCTGCGCGGACAGCACCTCGCTGTCGGCGATGACGCCGTCGCAGTCGAAGATGATCAGGTCCACGCGCATCGGTCCGGCTCCCTTGCCTTGTGCGGCAGCCATAATCGCATTCCGCCCGGCGGGGAATAGGCCTCAGGCCGCGGCCATGCCCAGCAGCACCCCCGATATCGCCTCGGACAGGTCCGGCCCCACGCGCTGAAAGCCCAGAAGGCGCGCCACGGCGCGGGTCAGCTGGTCGGGCGTCATGCCGCCGTTCTCGGTCCGGATCATCCGCGCGGCGGCGGCGATCTCTTGCGGGGGCAGGCAGGCGGCCTTCAGCAGGCTGCCCGTCTCGGCGCTGCGGTCGCGGACGGGCGGGCTGTCGGCCTGCGCCCGGGTCATCAGGAAATCGCCCTGCCGCATCAGGTCGGCATCGCGGCGCAGGGCCAGTGCGGTGGCGCGGGCCACGGCCTCTCCGATCCGGCTGCCGGTGCGCGCCTTGCCGAAGGCCGCGGCGATGCGCCGCGCCACCTCGTCGGCATGGACCGGTCCCTCCGTGCGGATGACGGCCGCGGCCAGGTCGGCCAGGACGGCGTCGGGCTGGTCATGGGGCTCTCCCTCGGGCGGGGCCTGCAGGTCCGCGCGGCGATAGGGCGGCACGGACAGTGAGGGCGGCGCCAGCTCCAGGACCGGTTCGGGGTCGTCTTGGACGACGGGCCCTGCCCCATGGTTCGCGCCGCGCGGGCGGATGCCGTCCTGTGCCGCATCGCGGGCCTGCGACAGGGCATCGCGCAGCCGCGCGATCTCCGCCTCGCGGCGGTGGAACCAGTCGGTGCTCCAGATGCGGTGGAACCGCCAGCCCAGATTTTCCAGGATGTCCTGGCGCAGACGGTCGCGTTCGCGCGCCCACAGCGCACCGTGATAGGCGGCGCCGTCGCATTCGACCGCCGCCAGGTACTGGCCTGGACGGTCGGGATGGCGCACGCCCAGATCGATGCGGAACCCGGCACTGCCGACCTGCGGATCGGCCAGATAGCCCAGATCGCGGATCACGCGCGCGACATCCTCCTCGAACGGGCTGTCGGGGGCCAGACCGGTGGTGCGGCGTTCCTCGATGATGCCCGACTGCGCGAAATCCAGGAACCGCTTCAGGACGCGCGGCCCCTCGCGGGTGGTCCGCGACGGGTCGATCTGGCCCGGGTCAAAGGACGCGAACACCTCGCAGCGGATGCGCGCGCGGGAAAACAGCACGTTCAGACGACGCTCTCCACCCTCGCCGTTCACCGGGCCGAACTGCATCCGGGTCAGCGGCCCGTCGGGTTCGGACGGGCCGTAGCCGACCGAGATCAGGATCACGTCACGTTCGTCGCCCTGCACGTTCTCGATGTTCTTGACGAACACGTCCTCGGCCCCGCCCTCGCGCAGCAGCGCGTCCAGCGCCGGGTCGCGGCGGCGGGCGGCATCCGCCACCTCGGTCAGCATGTCGGCCTGCGCCTTGGAGAAGGCGACCACGCCCAGGGACAGGCCCGGCCAGTTGCGGGCGTGATCGGCCATGGCGGCGACGACGGCCTCGGCCTCGATCCGGTTCGTCCCCGCGCGCCCCCGCCCGCTGCCGCGCGCGGCATAGACGCCGGACACGCGACGGAACTTCAGCCCGTAATCGGGGTCCAGCTGCAAGGGCGACGGCGGCAGCACCAGCCGGTCGTCATAGAATTCCGCGTTCGACACCCGGATCAGCGACGGGTCGCGCGACCGGTAATGCCATTCCAGCATCCGCGACCGCAGTCCCCGCGCCTCGCACAGCGACAGGATGCTCTCCATGTCGGCCACGTTCGCACCCTGGGGGCCGTCCTCGGGTTCGTCCTGGTCTTCGGCATCGTCGACCAGCCGGTCGAAGAACGATGTCGGCGGCAGCTGCTTCTGGTCGCCCACCACGACGATCTGGCGCGCACGCGCGATGACGCCCAAGGCGTCCTCGGGGCGGATCTGCGACGCCTCGTCGATGACCAGCAGATCAAAGCTGACCGCATCGGGTGGCAGGAACTGGGCGACCGAGATCGGGCTCATCAGCATCACCGGCTTGATACGCTGGACCATCGCGCCCGCGTTGCGCATCAGCCAGCGCACCGGTTTGTGCGCGCGGCGGCGGGCGATCTCTCCGCGGATCAGGCCCATCTCTCCCTGCGTGCCGCGGGGCAGCTGGTCGAAATGTCGCGACAGAATCAGCGTCTTGGTGGCCTCGATCCGCTCGGCCTCCAGCTGGCGGAACAGGCCGACCAGGTCGTGGCGATCCAGCATCGGCAGATCGTTCAGCGCGGGACGCGCCTGGCGGGCGGCGTTCCAGCGCGCCTCGGCGCAGGCATAGGCGAACTCGGTCGCGGCGTCCTGCGGGGCCAGTTGCCCAGCACGCACGGCCTCGACCACCGCGGCTGCGCCGTGGCGGCCCGCCACCTGCGCGTCGCGCGCCAGATCGGCCCATTCGGCATAGCGGGCGGGCGCGTCGGACATGCCCGACAGCGCCGCCTGCCAATCCGCGATCGACGCATCGCCCGCAAGGCCCGCAGCCTCCGCGTCAAGGTCCAGCCTGTCGCGAACCCGCGCCAGCGCCGCCCGCGCATCCTGCACGGCCGCCGCAAGCGCATCGCCCTGCGCCGCGGGGTCGGGAATGTCGGTCAGCGCCTGCACCACCGCCGCCCCGTCCGGCAGGCAGCCGTCCAACTCTCCCAGCCAGCCCGCCACCGCCGCCAGCCGCGCAAAGGGCGTCCGCTCGCCCCGCCAGTCGGTCCCCAGGGTCGCCGTCAGATAGGCCTCGTCCTCGGCCAGGACACGGCGCAGGCGGCGCAGCGCCACCAGCTCATCCGCCAGCGCCAGCCGGTCGGCGGCCGCCGACGGCATCGGGCCTACCAGCAGCGTCTGCAGCTGTGCCGACGCCGCGCGATAAGGGCCGAACAGCCGGCCCAGGAATGACCCCACCCCGCGCGCCAGCCCGGCCCGCAGGGGCGCGGGGTCAAGATCCGGCGCGGCGGGGGTGAAACGGGTCAACACCTGTTCCTGGGCCGCCGCCCATTCGGCG
>NZ_JXYF01000036.1:0-26455 GCF_000967735.1 Paracoccus sp. S4493 | reverse complement strand
CCGCCTGCACCAGACGCCCGACCACGGCATCGCCTGGTTTCAGATCGGAGAGATCGCGCATGTGCTGGTCGCGGGCGACGACCATGCCGACCCGCTGCTCGCGACATCGGTCGCGCTGTCGGACACGCTCTACTGACATCAACCAACCGGAGGTTTTCATGCAACCCATCCGCCAGACCGGCCGCAGCGCCGGTTTCGCCCCCGCCGCCGTCCTGGACGACGGCCTGCGCGCGCACATGCTGCGCATCTACAATTACATGGGCCTGGGCCTGCTGGTGACCGGGCTGGTCGCGGTCGCGGTGGCCTCGGTCCCGGCGATCTACGTGCCGATCTTCAGCTCGCCCCTGCGGTGGGTGGTAATGCTGGCGCCGCTGGCCTTCGTGATGTTCCTGTCCTTCCGGATCGAGACCGTGTCGGCCGCCACGGCGCAGACGCTGTTCTGGGCCTTTTGCGCGGTGATGGGCCTGTCGCTGGCCTCGATCTTCCTGGTCTTCACGGGCACGTCGATCGCGCGCGCCTTCTTCGGCGCCGCCGCCATGTTCGCGGGCATGAGCCTCTATGGCTACACGACCAAGCGCGACCTGTCGAAGTTCGGCAGCTTCCTGATCATGGGCCTGATCGGCGTCATCATCGCCAGCATCATCAACATCTTCCTGGGCTCGTCCGCGCTGCAGTTCGCGATCTCGATCATCGGCATCCTGGTCTTCGTCGGCCTGACGGCCTGGGACACGCAGTCGATCAAGCTGGCCTACAGCGAACATCACGATGCCGAGACGCACCAGAAACTGGCGGTCATGGGCGCGTTGTCACTGTACCTGAACTTCATCAACCTGTTCCAGCTGCTGCTGAGCCTGACCGGCCAGCGCGAGGAATAGGCCCCAGACAAGGACCGCATCCATGGACCAGAACGACCGCCACGCCATCGAGGGGCTGTTCGGCAAGCTGGGCCAGGCCGCCCAGGCCCAGCCCCATCGCGACCCCCAGGCCGAGGCCCTGATCGCCGACCTGATGGCCCGCAACCCCGGTGCCGCCTATTACCTAGCCCAGACCGTGATCATGCAGGAACAGGCGCTGGCCGCGGCCGAACAGCAGATGCAGCAGATGCAGGCGCAGCCGGCGCCGGCCTCGGGCGGGCTGTTCGGCAAGCTGTTCGGCGGCAGCCAACCCCAGCCCCGCCCGATGACCCATCGCCCCGCGCCCCAGCCCTACGGCCAGCCCGCCTATGGCCAGCAGCCGCAGGGGTCGGGTCCGTGGAGCAGCGGTCGCCCGTCGGGTGGCGGCTTCATGGCCGGCGCGGCGCAGACCGCGATGGGTGTCGCCGGCGGCGTGCTGCTGGGCAATGCCATCGGCGGCATGTTCGCAGGCCCTGCCGACGCCTCGGAGATGGAGCAGGAGCCCGCGATGGAGGAGGACGCCGGCTTCGACGACCCGGGCTTTGACGACGGCGGGTTCGAGGAATGATCACCACGGCGCCCGGAACCCCCGGGCGCCTTTCGGCAGATGGCATGGCAATGCACCGTTGCCGCATTGGCGTTGCGCGCTGTCGTTGATGCACCACGACGCCATCAGCACGATCGTCTTCGCCCTGCAATCCGAAGCCAGCGGCATCGGTGCTGGTGACACTGCGACCTGCAATGCCGTGATCGCTGGCAGCAGTGACAGCCGGGCAATGCGTGCCGACGTCCTTCCATGATACGACTGAACTTATCGGTCCGTTTCGGCGTTTCCCCAGAAAGCAGGAGGATGTCATGGCGTCACGTGCGGTCTGGAAGGGGCAGCTGCGCCTGTCCTTGGTGGCCATCCCGGTCGAGCTGCATGCCGCAACCAAGACCGGGGCGCGCGTGTCCTTCCGCCAGATCCACGGCCCCTCCGGCAAGCCGGTGCGCTATGAGAAGACCGTGGCCGGCATCGGGCCGGTCAAGAGCGACGATATCCTGAAGGGATACGAGACAGGCGACGGCAACTATCTGCTGCTGGAACCCGACGAGATCGACGCGATCAAGCTGGACACCAAGAAGACGCTGGAACTGGTACAGTTCGTCGACCAGTCCGAGATCCCGCCCCTGTACTACAACAAGCCCTATTACGTGGTGCCGACCGACGATCTGGCCGAGGACGCCTATCGCGTGGTCCGCGACGCCCTGCGGGCCGAGAAGAAGACCGCCCTGGGCCAGTTGACCATGCGCGGCCGCGAATACCTGTGCGCGATCCGACCCTGCGGCGACGGGCTGCTGCTGGAAACGCTGCGCTATGAGGACGAGATCCGCGAGGCGGAGCCGCTGTTCGCCGCGATCGAGGACGCCGCCAGCGACGCCGACCTGCTGGAGGTCGCGACCCAGCTGATCCGGCGCAAGTCCTCGGCGTTCGATGCCGATGCGTTCCGCGACCATTACGACCAGGCGCTGCGCGCGCTGATCGAGACGAAGCGCAAGAACCGCAAGACCCCCCGCGCCAAGGCGGCCGAGGATGACGACCGCCCGTCGGGTGGCAACGTCGTGGACCTGATGTCCGCGCTGAAGGAGAGCCTGAAGAAGGACGGCGGCAAGGCCAAGGCCAAGCCCGCCGCAAAGCCCGCCTCCAAGCCGCGTGCCAAGCCCAAGTCGAAATCCGCCTGACATGGCCGATCTGGGCGTCTATCTGGACAAGCGCGATTTCGGAGCGACGCCCGAACCGCAGGCGGACGGCACCCCTTCGGCGCTTGGGCTGCGCTATTCGATGCAGAACCACGACGCCACGCGGCTGCACTGGGACCTGCGGCTGGAATGGAAGGGGGTGCTGCTGTCCTGGGCGGTGACGCGGGGGCCGTCGCTGGACCCGGCCGACAAACGGCTGGCCGTGCGGACCGAGGATCACCCCCTGTCCTATCTGACCTTCGAGGGCACGATCCCGAAGGGCCATTACGGCGCGGGCACCGTGATGCTGTGGGATCTGGGCTGGTGGCAACCGCTGGAACCCGCGGGGCGCGGGCTGGCCAAGGGGCACCTGAAGTTCCGGCTGCACGGTCGGCGGATGACCGGCGATTGGAACCTGATCCGCATGGCGCGCCGGGACAAGCGCGACAACTGGCTGCTGGTCAAGATCGACGACGAGGCCGCCGGCCAGCGCGACCCGGTGGCGCGCTATCGCACCAGCGTGGCGTCGGGGCGCAGCTTTTCGGCGATCCGCGCGGACAAGGCCGCCTGCCTGCCCGACCATTCCGGCAGCCGTCCGGGCCACCGGCCCGTGCAGCTGGCGACGCTGACGGACGATCTGGCCGATCACGCCACGCATTGGCACGAGCTGAAGCTGGACGGCTATCGCGCGCAGGTGGCGCTTGGCGCAGGCGGCCCGCGTGTCTTCACGCGGGCGGGCCATGACTGGACCGACCGTTTCGCCGACCTGATCCCCGCCCTGCGCGACATCCCCTGTGCCTCGGCCCTGATCGACGGAGAGATCGTGGCCGGCGCCGGCATGCAGGGCTTCGGGACGCTGCAGGACGCGATCGCGGCGGGCGGGCCGTTCGGATACGTGGCCTTCGATCTGCTGCAGCTGGACGGGCGCGACCTGACGGACCAGCCCCTGACCGAACGCCGCGCCGCGCTGGAGGGCCTGCTGCGCCCCCTGCCGCCGATGGGCACGGTGGCGCTGTCGCCCGTCATCCACGGCCCGGCGGACGAGGCGCTGGCGCTGATCTGCGGCAATTGCGGCGAGGGGGTGATCGCCAAGCGGACCGATGCCCCCTATCGCGGCGGGCGCAGCCGCGACTGGCTGAAGATCAAGTGCCGCAGGCAGGGCACGTTCCGCATCGTCGGCTGGCAGGCAAGCACCAGCCGCGGCAGGCCCTTCGCCTCGTTGGCGCTGGCCTGCGACCGGGACGGGGGACTGGCCTATATGGGCAAGGTCGGAACCGGGTTCGACCAGGACACGATGGCCGACCTTGCCCGGCGCATGGCACCGCTGGTGCGCAGGGACGCCCCCGTCAAGGCCCCCCGCCGGGAGGTCGCGGGCATGACCTGGATCGACCCGGACCTGACCGCCCGGATCGATTACGCCGAAACCACCGCCCAGGGTCGCCTGCGCCATGCGGTGTATCTGGGCCTGCACGATGAGGGTCCGCCCATGCGAACGCCCGCCCCGACCGTCGCGATCAGCAGCGGCGACCGCGTGATCTTTGACAAGCCGCGCCTGACCAAGGCGGGGCTGGCCGAGTATTATCGCGCGGCCGCACCGCTGATGCTGCCCGAACTGGCCGGGCGGCCCCTGTCCCTGCTGCGCCTGCCCGACGGCATGGCCGGCGAGCGGTTCTTTCAGAAGCACCCCGGCAAGGGCTTTCCCGCCGCGCTGAAGATCCAGCAGATCGCCGACAAGGACGGCGCGACTAGCCCCTATGCCTTTGTCACCGACGTCGACGGCATCCTGGGCGCGGTGCAGATGGGGACGGTCGAATTCCACATCTGGGGCGCCCGTCGCGACCGGCTGGACCGGCCCGACCGCATGGTCTTTGACCTGGACCCCGACGAGGGCCTGGGCTTTGCCGCGACCCGCCGCGCCGCGCTGGAGCTGCGCGACCGGCTGTCGAGGCTTGGCCTTCGGTCCTGGGCGATGCTGTCGGGGGGCAAGGGCGTCCATGTGATCGTGCCGCTGCGCCGCACCGCGGGCTGGGACACGGTCAAGCTGTTCAGCCGCGGCGTGGCGATGCTGACGGCAAAGGCCCATCCCGACCGCTTCACCGCCGAGATGTCCAAGGCAAAGCGCAAGGGCCGCATCTTCGTCGACTGGCTGAGGAACGAACGCGGCGCGACGGCCATCGCGCCCTTCTCCGTGCGCGCCCGCCCCGGCGCGCCGGTGGCCTGCCCGGTCAGCTGGGACGAACTGGGGCGCATCCGCAAGGCTGGGGCGTTCTCGACCGCGCAGGCGCTGGAGCGGGGCTGGGCCGACACCGACCCGCCGCCCGCCCAGACCCTGTCGGCGGCCGTGATCGCGGCGCTGGACGCGGCGCTGACGGCCTGATCGTTACGCGGCCTTTACGCCACCGGCCGGGATCACGCATGGCATCCTGACGCGCGCCTGCGCGATGATCGGACATCACTTATCAAGGGGATGTTCATGTCTGACATCATCTATCTTCTGCTTGGCGCAGGCGGGTTTCTGGCCATGATGGCCGGAACACGCGCGCTGGCTCGTTCGTGACGGGGCGCCGATGGTCGACCTGGTTCTTGGCCTTGCCGTCGCGGCGGGCCTGTTCGCCTATCTGGTCGTGGCGCTGATGCGTCCCGACCGGTTCTGATGGGGGCGCGTCCATGTCCCCCTTTCTTGTCTTCGCGCTCTACGGCGCCGTCACGGTCGGCCTCGCCTGGCTGCTGGCCGGTCACATGCACCGCGTCTTTACCGGTCGGCGCGTCTGGTCCAGCCCGCTGATCGCCCCGGTCGAATGGGCCTTCCTGTCGGCCGCGGGCGTCACCGCCGGGCGCGGCCAGACCTGGTCGGGCTATGCCATGGCCGTGCTGGTCTTCAACCTGGCGGGGTTCCTGCTTCTCTATGCGATCCTGCGGCTGCAGGGCATGCTGCCGTGGAACCCCCAGGGCATCGGCCCGATGGCGCCGGACCTGGCCTTCAACACCGCAATCAGCTTTGTCACCAACACCAACTGGCAGGCCTATTCCGGAGAGGTCCAGCTGTCCTACCTGTCCCAGATGGTCGGGCTGACGGTGCAGAACTTCGTCTCGGCTGCCACGGGCATGGCGGTCGCGGTGGCGATCGTGCGCGGCTTTGCCGCCAAGGGCGACGGCCGCTTGGGCAATTTCTGGGTCGATGCGACGCGGGCGGTCCTTTATATCCTGCTGCCGCTGTCGATCCTGGCGGCCGTGGTGCTGATCTGGCAGGGCGTGCCGCAATCGCTGTCGGCCTATGTCCGCGCGACCACGCTGGAGGGCGCAGGCCAAGTCATCGCCCAAGGCCCCGCCGCGGCCCAGATCGCCATCAAGCAGCTGGGCACCAACGGGGGCGGCTTCTTTGGCGTCAATTCGGCCCATCCGCTGGAAAACCCGACGATCCTGTCGAACATGATCCAGTCGGTGTATCTGCTGCTGATCTCGGTCGCCTTCTGCTTCCTGTTCGGGCGCATGGTGGGCGACCGGCGGCAGGGCTGGGCGATCTTCGCCGCGATGGGCGTGCTGTTCGTGGCGGGCCTTCTGCTGATGAACGCCCCCGAACAGGCGGGCAACCCCGTTTTGGCCCAGGCCACCGGCATCACCGGCCCCAACATGGAGGGCAAGGAGGTCCGCTTTGGCGCCACCCTGTCGGTGCTGTGGGCCGAGGCCACGACCGCCGCGTCGAACGGGTCGGTCAACGCGATGCATGACAGCTTCATGCCCCTGTCCGGCCTTGTGATGATGCTGAACATGCAGGTCGGAGAGGTGATCTTCGGCGGCGTGGGGTCGGGCCTTTACGGCATGCTGCTCTATGTCGTGCTGGCGGTGTTCCTGGCCGGGCTGATGGTCGGGCGCACCCCCGAATACCTGGGCAAGAAGATCGAGGGGCGCGAGGTCACGCTGTCGGTCCTGGCCTTCCTGTCGATGCCGTTGGGCATCCTGGTCTTCGGCGCGCTGTCCGTGGTCATCCCCGCGGGCCTCGCCGCGGTGCAGGACGCCGGGCCGCACGGCCTGTCCGAGGTCCTTTATGCCTACAGCTCGGCCACCGGCAACAACGGCTCGGCCTTTGGCGGCTTCGGGGCGGCGGCGCCGTTCCACACCACCCTGCAGGGCATCGCGATGATCCTGGGACGCTATGCGATCATCGTGCCGATGCTGGCGGTCGCCGGATCGCTGGCCCTGAAGTCGCCGGTCCCGGCCACGGCGGGGACGTTCCCCACCCACGGCCCGCTGTTCGTCCTGCTGCTGGTCATCACCGTGCTGATCCTGGGCGCGCTGACCTTCTTTCCGGCCCTGGTCCTGGGCCCCATCGCCGAGCATGTGTCCATGCTGGGCGGGCAAACCTTCTGAGGCGTTCATCCATGTCGAAACATTCGCTTCCCGTGCCGTCGATGGGGGCGCTGGCCCCCGCGGCGGCGCGACAGGCGCTGGCCAAGCTGGCCCCGCGCCTGCTGCTCAAGAACCCGGTCATCTTCGCCACCGCCGTGGCGGCGCTGATGGTCAGCGTGCTGGGCCAGCGCGACCTTGCCCTGGGCGTGTCCGGCGGCGGCGTCGCGGTCCAGATCGCGTTCTGGCTGTGGGCGGCCGTGCTGATCGCCAACTTTGCCGAGGCTCTGGCCGAGGGGCGCGGCCGCGCCCGCGCCGACAGCCTGCGCGCCACCAAGTCCGACACGATGCGCGTGCTGCCCGCCCCCGACAGCGCACATGACGTCGCCACGATGGTCCCGTCGGCCAGCCTGAAGCAGGGCCAGATCCTGCTGGTCGTCGCGGGCGACATCATTCCGGCCGATGCCGAGGTGGTGCGCGGCGTGGCATCGGTCGACGAAAGCGCGATCACCGGCGAAAGCGCCCCGGTGATCCGCGAATCCGGCGGCGATTTCAGTTCGGTCACGGGCGGCACGCGCATCGTGTCGGACTGGCTGGTGCTGCGCGTCACCGCGGAACCGGGGCGCAGCTTCCTCGACCGCATGATCGCGCTGGTCGAGGGGGCCGAGCGTGGGCGCACCCCGAACGAGATCGCGCTGAACATCCTGCTTGCCGGTCTGACCCTGATCTTCCTGTTCGTGGTGGCCACGCTGGAGCCCTTCGCGCGCTATTCCGGCATCTCGATCCCGGTGGTGTTTCTGGCCGCGCTGTTCGTGACACTGATCCCCACGACCATCGGCGGGCTTCTGTCGGCCATCGGCATCGCGGGCATGGACCGTCTGGCCCGGGCCAACGTCGTCGCAAAATCCGGCCGCGCGGTCGAGGCCGCGGGCAACGTGGACGTGCTGCTGCTGGACAAGACCGGCACGATCACCTTCGGCAACCGCATGGCCGACGCGCTGATCCCGGCGCAGGGCGTGCCGCCGGCCGATCTGGCCCGCGCCGCCCTGGCCGCCAGCCGCGCCGACGACACCCCCGAGGGCAAGTCCCTGGTCGATCTGGCCCGCCGCCAGCCCGGCGCCGACGCGCCCCTGGCCGACACGGCCGAGGCCATCGCGTTCTCGGCCCAGACCCGCCTGTCGGGCGCCGACCTGACCGACGGCACACAGCTGCGCAAGGGGTCGGTCGATGCGATCCTGCGCCATACCGGGGCGGCGATGGATGCCGCGCTGGCCGCGTCGGTCGACCAGATCGCGCGGTCGGGCGGCACGCCGCTGCTGGTGTCGCAGGGTGCGCGCATCATGGGTGCGGTGCATCTGAAGGACATCATCAAGCCCGGCGTACGCGAACGGTTCGGGGAATTGCGCGCCATGGGCATCCGCACGGTGATGATCACCGGCGATAACCCCCTGACCGCCGCCGCCATCGCGGCCGAGGCGGGCGTGGACGATTTCCTGGCCGAGGCCACGCCCGAGAACAAGCTGGAACTGATCCGCGCCGAACAGGCCAAGGGCCAGCTGGTCGCCATGTGCGGCGACGGATCGAACGACGCGCCCGCGCTGGCCCAGGCCGATGTGGGCGTGGCGATGAATTCCGGCACCTCGGCCGCCAAGGAGGCCGCGAACCTGATCGACCTGGACAGCGACCCGACCAAGCTGATCGAGGTCGTGCTGGTGGGCAAGCAGCTGCTGATCAGCCGCGGCGCGCTGACCACCTTCAGCATCGCCAACGACGTGGCGAAATACTTTGCCATCCTGCCCGCGCTGTTCATCGCCGCCTATCCGGGCCTCGCCGTCCTGAACGTGATGGGCTTGGAAAGCGCGCAGAGCGCGATCCTGTCGGCGGTGATCTTCAACGCGCTGGTGATCCTGGCGCTGATCCCGCTGGCGCTGCGCGGGGTAAGGTATGCGCCCTCCAGCGCGGCGGCCCTGCTGCGGCGCAACCTGACGATCTATGGCCTGGGCGGCCTGATCGTTCCCTTCCTGGGCATCAAGGTCATCGACATGGCCGTGACCGCCCTGGGCCTGGCGTAAGGAGACAGCCATGATCGACCATATCCGACCCGCTTTGGCGACTTTGGGCCTGATGACCGTGCTGACGGGGGTGGCCTATCCGCTGGCCCTGACCGGGCTGGGCCAGACGCTGATGCCGCACCAGGCCAATGCCAGCCTGATCGTCCGCGACGGGCAGGTCATCGGCTCGGCGCTGGTGGGGCAGGCCTTTGCCGCGCCGGGATACCTGCAGCCGCGCCCCTCGGCGGTGGACTACAATGCGGCGGCGGCGGGGGCCTCGAACCTCGGCCCGAAAAGCGCGGCGCTGATCGCCGATCAGACGGCGCGGGCGGTGGACTATGTCGCCTCGACCGGGGCTGCCAGCGTGCCGGTGGATGCCGTCACCGCCTCGGGCAGCGGTCTGGACCCGCATGTCTCGCCCCAGAACGCGCAGGCCCAGGCCGCGCGCATCGCCGCCGCGCGGGGCGTGCCCGCCGCCGAGGTCGCGGCCCTGATCGAGACCCAGATCGAGCCGCGCTGGCTGGGCCTCTTCGGAGAGCCGCGCGTGAACGTGCTGGCCGTCAATCTGGCCCTTGACGCGGCCTTTCCGCAGGCCCCCACTGGGACCCAAAGCGAAGGCTGATCCATGACCGAACTGCGTCCCGAACCCGATGCCCTTCTGGCCCAGGCCGAACGCGAGGGGCGCGGGCGGCTGAAGATCTTTCTGGGCGCGGCACCGGGGGTCGGCAAGACCTATGCCATGCTGGAGGCCGCGCGGCGACGCGCGGCCGAAGGCGTGGACGTGGTCGCCGCCGTCGTCGAGACCCATGGCCGCGCCGAGACCGAGGCGCTGCTGGCGGGCCTGGAGCTGCTGCCCAAGCGGGCGCAGTTCTATCGCGAGCGCATCCTGCACGAGATGGACCTGGACGCGCTGCTGGAGCGTCGCCCCCAGCTGGCCCTGATCGACGAACTGGCCCATTCCAACATCCCGGGATCGCGTCATGACAAGCGCTGGCAGGACGTCGAGGAGGTGCTGGCCGCGGGCATCGACGTGCTGACCACGCTGAACGTGCAACACCTTGAGACGCTGAACGACCGGGTCGCGCGGATTTCGGGCGTGCGCGTGCGCGAGACGGTGCCCGACGCCGTCCTGGCCCGCGCCGACGAGGTCGAGCTGATCGACCTGCCCACAGAGGAGCTGATCGAGCGGCTGCGCGCGGGCAAGGTCTATGTCCAGGACCAGATCGCGCGGGCGGTGCAGAACTTCTTTTCCAAGGGCAACCTGACGGCACTGCGCGAACTGGCCATGCGCGCCGCCGCCGACCGCGTGGACGCGCAGCTGCGCGAGCACATGCGCGCCAATGCCATCGGCGGGCCGTGGCCCGCGCAGGAACGCATCCTGGTCGCGCTGACCGAAAGCCCGGTCGCACGCACGCTGGTGCGGACCGCGAAACGCATGGCCGACCGCGCGCGGGTCGAATGGGTGGCGGTCACCGTGACCTCGGCCCGGTCCGATCCCGACCGGGACGCGCTGGCCCAGGCCCTGCGCCTGGCCGAACGCCTTGGCGGCGAGGTGGCGACCCTGTCCGCCGCGGGCCCCGTCGCCGACGAGATCCTGGACTATGCCCGCCGCCGCAACGTCAGCCGCATCCTGCTGGGCCGCCCCCGGCCCCGTCCCTGGTGGCGGCGCATCGGCCGCCAGAACGTCGCCCGTGCCGTGACCGAGGCCGGCCGCGATTTCGAGGTGACGGTCGTCTCGGATCCGCAACGGACACCCACCCCGCCGGCGGTGCGCCACTGGTCCGTGGACCGCGACCCGCGCGCCTATGCCAAGGCCACGCTGACGGTGATCGCAGCCAGCCTGCTGGCCCTGTCGGCCGACCGGATCTTTCCCGTCACCTCGCTGTCGCTGATCTTCATGACCGGGGTGATCGTGGTCGCGGTGCGCCAGGGCCTGTGGCCGTCGCTTTATGCGTCCTGCCTCAGCTTCCTGACCTACAACTTCTTCTTCACCGACCCGCGCAACACCTTCCTGGTGATCCGCCAGGACCAGATCATGACGCTGCTGCTGTTCCTGATCGCCTCGGGGCTGACCGGCAACCTGGCCGCGCGGCTGCGCGACCGGGCTTTGGCACAGCGCGACATCGCGATGCGGACGAACCTGCTGTACGATTTCGCGCGCCAGGTCGCCGGCGCCGGATCCGCGGTCGAGGTCCTGCGCGCCGCCGCGATCCATGTCGGCGCGGCCCTGGGATGCGACACCGTGGTGATGCGCCCCGGCCCCCTGGGCCGCCCGGTGATCGAGGTGGCCGAACCGCCCCGCGACACGCTGGCCCTGCGCGACGCATCCGCCGCCGATTACGCCTGGACCCGCGGCGAGGAGGCCGGGCGCGGCTCGGGCACCCTGCCCGCCAGCGACTGGCTGTTCCTGCCCGTCGGCACCGAGGGGCGGCGGCTGGCTGTCCTGGGCATCGCCTATCCCGACGGGCGCAGTCTGGCGCCGATGGACCGCCGCCTGCTGGACGCGATGACCGATCAGACCGGCATCGCGCTGGAACGCATCGCGCTGCAGGCAGACCTGGAACAGGCGCTGGTCACGTCCGAGGCCGAACGCCTGCGCGCGGCCCTGCTGTCCTCGGTCAGCCATGACCTGCGCACGCCTTTGGTGTCGATCATCGGCGCGGCATCGTCGCTGGCCGATCCGGCGCTGGACCTGGCCGCCCCCGCACGCGCCAGCATGGCCGCCACCATCCGCGACGAGGGCGAGCGGCTGGACCGCTACATCCAGAACCTTCTGGACATGACGCGGCTTGGCCACGGCGCGCTGGTGCCCAAGCGCGTGCCCGCCGACCTGCGCGAAATCGCGGGCAGCGCGCGGCATCGCCTGCGCGGCGCGCTGCGCGATCACCGGGTCGAGGTCGCGGTCCCCGACGATCTGCCGCAGGTGCTGGTTGATCCGCTGCTGATCGAG
The DNA here is from genome assembly GCF_000967735.1 of Paracoccus sp. S4493. NCBI lineage: Bacteria > Pseudomonadati > Pseudomonadota > Alphaproteobacteria > Rhodobacterales > Paracoccaceae > Paracoccus > Paracoccus sp. S4493. The sequence continues at coordinate 14,498 of NZ_JXYF01000036.1, read as the reverse complement.
CAAGTGGTGATGAACCTTCTGGACAACGCCGCGAAATACGCCCCCGAGGGCAGCCGCATCGACGTGACCGCACGTGTCGACGGGGCACGGGCCGAACTGTCGGTCGGCGACGACGGCCCCGGCATCCCGGCCGACGCGCGCGGCCGGGTCTTCGACATGTTCTATCGCGTGGCCGAGGGCGACGGTCAGCGCGCGGGCACGGGCCTGGGTCTTGCCATCGCGCGCGGCATCGTCGAAGCCCATGGCGGCACCATCGCCGCCCACCCCGCCCGCGCGGACGGGCGCGGCACCCGCATCACCCTGACCCTGCCGCTGGACACGCCCGCATGACCCTGCCCGCCCGCATCCTGATCATCGACGACGAGGCCCCGATCCGCCGCTTTCTGCGGGTCGCGCTGGAGGCGCAGGGCCATCATGTGACCGAGGCCGCCACCGGCCGCGACGGCATCGAGGCCTGCGCCCTGACCACCCCCGAGGCGGTGATCCTGGACCTGGGCCTGCCCGACATGGACGGGCGCGCGGTCCTGGCCCGGCTGCGCGAATGGAGCCAGGTCCCGGTCCTGGTCCTGTCGGTCCGCGCGTCCGAGGCCGACAAGGTCGCCCTGCTGGACGCCGGCGCGCAGGACTACGTGACCAAGCCCTTCGGCATCGGGGAACTGCTGGCCCGACTGCGCGGCCTTCTGCGCGACCGGTCGGGTGCGGCTCCGCAGGGGGCGGCGCTGCAGGTGGCCGACCTGACCATCGACGCCGCCGCCCGGACGGTCCTCAAGGGCGGCACCGAGATTCACCTGACCCGCAAGGAGTTCGACCTGCTGTGGCTGTTGGCGTCGAATGCCGGGCGGCTGGTGACGCAGGGCATGGCGCTGGAACATGTCTGGGGAAAGGCCCATCTGGAGGACAGCCACTATCTGCGCGTCTTCATCCGGCAGCTGCGTGCCAAGATCGGCGACGATGCGGGCAACCCATCCTACATCTTCACCGAATCCGGGGTGGGCTATCGCTTTGCATCGGCGTCGTGACGCGTCGGGCCTGCGGCCTTGGCGCATCTTCCCTTTGGTTTCGGGCTGCGCTATCGATGCCGCGCATTCCAAGAGAGAGCGTTGATCCGTCGCGATTCCCAGACCGACAGACCGCAGCGGGCCCGGCTGACGCCGGGGCGCGCGCTGCGCTGGCTGTTGCTGGTGCCGTTCCTGATGCTGGCCACGATCAGCCAGGGCACGATGATCGAGGCTGCCCCTGCGGGCGGCGTGCGGATCGTTCTGTGCACCGGCACCGGCATGGTCGACGCGATCATGACCCCCGACGGGCAGGTCCATCCCGACGACCAGCCGGGTCGCGGCGGCCATCCCGGCACCCCGCCCTGTGACTGGGCGCTGCACGGGCAATCGGTGCTGGCCTCCCCCGCCGTCGACATGGCGCCGCCGCGGTTCCGCGAACTGGACGCCGATTTCGGGACCGACATCCCCCTCCATCTTCGCCGGGCCGAGGTTCTGACCCCCGCCGCCCGCGGACCACCCTCCCTCGTCTGAGACCGACGCGACGACCGGGCCCGCCCGGCACCGCGACCGTCCGGCCGCCGCATTGTGGCCGCCGCGAACACGACCGTTCACAGATGAGACATGCCATGACGACCTTTCCCTTTCTGGCCGCGCTTGCGGTCGCGACCCTGCTGGCCCCTGCCGCATGGGCGCACGGCACCGGCGACGGTGCGGACCATGCGGGTCATACCGCCGCCCATGCGGCGCCCCTGTCCCTGCCCGACCCGGATGCGGCGTGGCAGGTCGGCGAGCTGACCGTCACCGCGCCCTATGCCCGCGCCACCCTGCCCAATGCCCCCGTCGCGGGCGGCTTTCTGACGATCGCCAATGACGGCGCCGCGGACGACCGCCTGGTCGCCGCCACATCGGACATCGCCGGACGGATGGAGATCCATCAGATGACCATGGCGGGCGACATCATGACGATGGGCCCGGTAGAGGACGGCCTGCCGATCCCGGCGGGCCAGACCGTGGCGCTGCAGCCCGGCGGCTATCACCTGATGTTCCTGCAGCTGGCGGCCCCCCTGGTGCAGGGCGACAGCGTCGACGTCACCCTGACCTTCGAGGGTGCCGGAGACATCACCGTGCCGCTGTCGATCCAGGCGTTCAACGCACGCGCGGCGGGTGATGCCCCGCAGAGCGCCGATCCGCACGCGGGGCATTGACCATGACCCGACAGGCGCTTCGCATGGTGCGGGTGCTGGCTTGGACCGCGGTCGTTGTGGCCGGCGCCGCGCTGCTGTGGGCCACGGTCCTGCGGCCTGCGCCGACCGACCACCAGGTCGCCATGCAACAGTTGGGCAAGGGTGATTACACCCTTGTCACCGCGGATGGCCAGCCGTTCACCCAGGCCGATCTGCAGGGTCAGCCGACCGCCGTCTTCTTCGGCTTCACCCATTGCCCCGACGTGTGTCCCACCACCCTGGGCGAGGTCACCGCCTGGCAGGACGAGCTGGCCCGGGACGGCCAGACGCTGCGCACGCTGTTCATCACCGTGGACCCCGAACGCGACACGCGCGAGGTCCTGGGCGAATACGTGTCCTGGGTGCCCGGCGTCACCGGCATCACCGGAGAGCGGGCCGAGATCGACAAGGCCGTCGCCGCCTTTCGCGCCTTTGCGCAGCGGGTGCCGCTGGAGGGGGGCGACTATACCGTCAACCACTCGACCCAAGTGCTGCTGTTCGACGATGGCGGCGATTTCTTCGGCCTCGTGTCCTATCAGGAAGCCCACGACCGCGCGATGGGCACCATCCGGCGCCTGCTGGCCAGCTGATCCCTGGGCGGCGCGGGTCCGCGCCGCCGCATCCCCACAGAACCGACAGGGAAACCCATGTCCGATGCGACCCTGGACGCCTCGCCCCGCCCGCGCGCGGCCACGTCCGATCTGTACCGCGCCGTCTGGCGCTGGCATTTCTATGCGGGACTGTTCGTCCTGCCGTTCCTGATCACGCTGGCCGTCACCGGCGCGGCCTATCTGTTCCGCGACGAGATCGACGCCATCATCCATGCCGACATCAAGCGGGTCGAGGTCGCGCAGACCGGCACGCTGAGCCCCGAGGCGATCGTCGCCTCGGCCGTGACCGCGGTGCCCGGCCGCGCGGTCAAGTACACCGACCCCCCAACGGCCGCCGCCTCGGCCGAGGTGACGGTCGCCACCGACGACGGGCGCCGCATGGCGGTCTATGTCAACCCCTACGAGGGTTACGTCCTGGGCGCGCGCCCCGACCGCAGCACGGTCATGTGGACGGTGCGCTATCTGCACAGCCTGCGCTATTTCGGGACCGTCGCCCGCGGCGTGATCGAGATCGTGGGCGGCTGGACGATCCTGCTGGTCGCCACCGGCATCTATCTGTGGTGGCCGCGCGGCCAGGCGGGGGGCGTCCTGTCGGTCCGGGGCGACCGGCGCAGGCGTGTCTTCTGGCGCGACACCCATGCGGTGACCGGCATCGTGGTCGGCGGCTTCATCGTGTTCCTGGCGGTGACCGGCATGCCCTGGTCGCAGGTCTGGGGCGGCAAGGTCAACGAATGGGCCAACGGGCACAACTTCGGCTATCCGTCGGGCGTGCGCGTCGACGTGCCGATGTCGGACCAGCGGCTGACCGACACGGCACAGACGTCCTGGTCGCTGGAACAGGCGCGCGTTCCCGAAACCCCGCCCCCGGCCCAGGGTGCCGTACCCATCGGGCTGAACGCCGCCGTGGCGGCGTTCGAACGGCTTGGCCTGCATAGGGGCTTTTCGGTGGCGCTGCCGTCATCGCCCACCGGGGTTTACAGCGGGTCGGCCTATCCCGATGACCTTGCCCAGCAGCGTGTGGTCCATCTGGACCAGTACAGCGGCCGATCCCTGGTCGACATGAGCTATGCCGATTACGGCCCCATGGGACGCTGGCTGGAATTCGGCATCAACACCCATATGGGCCAGCAGTTCGGCCTGGCGAACCAGATCCTGCTGCTGGCGGTCTGCGGGGGCATCGTCCTGCTGGCGGCGTCCGGCAGGGTGATTTGGTGGAAGCGTCGCCCGTCGCGGTCGATGGGCGTGCCACCGATGCCCGCCGACCGCCGGGTGTTCCGCGGCCTTCTGGGCATCCTGGCAGTGGGTGGCATCCTGTTCCCGCTGACCGGCGCATCGCTGCTGGTGATGCTGGCGCTGGACACCGCGATCCGACGCCTGCGCGGCACGGCGTCACGCGCCGCCGCCTGACCCTGCGCGGGGCCGCGCCCGGTCTCGGCGCGGTCCCGTCACGATCATGCTGCATCAGGGCGGAACATCGCGGGCATTTGGCGGTTCTATTGATCATAATGCATTTCACGAAAGCGATCCCATGGCCGCAACCGCTTATTCCCCGCACCCCATCGGCGCGCGGTGCCCCGTTCCGGGACTGTCCGTCCTGACCCATATGTCCGCGGGCCTGTTGGCCCTGCCGGTGGTGACCGATTACGCCTATCTGCAGACCACCGTCCTGATGTGGAAGGATTTTTCGTCCTGGCTGCTGTTCTTCGGCCTGATCGTGGCCGGGGTCGGCTGCGTACTGTGGCTGATCGGCCTGCTGACGCGCCGCCCCGGCCCGTCTTGGGGCGCGGTCGGGATGTATGTGCTGGTGATGCTGGCCGCCTTCTTCAACAGCCTGCTGCATGCGGGCGACGGCTGGACCGCCATCATGCCCTGGGGCATCACGCTGTCCGTCGTGACCTGCGTGCTGATGCTGCTGGCGGCGGTGCTGAACCGTCGCGCCACCGCCCCCCTGTCCCTGCGCACCGCCTGAAAAGGACGCCATCATGACCATTCATACCTCCACCCTGCGTCGCAGGCTGATGCTGTCCGGTTCCGCCGTCCTGACGCTTGGCCTTGCCATGCCGATGGCCGCCGCCGCGCAGGAATCCGAAGGGTTCGACATCACCAGCCAGATCGGTCCCGATCCGGTCCTGCCGGAACCGAAATTCGTCAATCCGTTGCCGAGCGTGAACGTGGCCGAGGTCGTGGGCTGGGCCGACGGCCAGACCCCGGCCGTTCCCGAGGGGCTGACGATCAGCGCCTATGCCACCGACCTGGTCAATCCGCGCACCGTCCATACGCTGCCCAACGGCGACGTGCTGGTTGTCCAGTCGCGTGCGCCGGAGGGTAAGCCCAAATACCGCCCCAAGGATTTCGTCCGCGGCTGGATCATGGCCTTTGCGGCGGGCGGCGGTGACGCCCCCCCGGCGGAAAGCAACCTGATCACGCTGCTGCGCGACACCGACCGCGACGGCACGGTGGACGAACGCCACGACCTGCTGACGGGGCTGCATTCGCCCTTCGGCCTGGCCTGGATCGACGACACGCTGTATGTCGCCGCCGCCGATGCGGTGATCTCCTATCCCTATGCCCTGGGCGACACGGTGATCGATGCCGAACCTACGACGGTCACGCCGCTACCGGGCGGTCCGCTGAACCATCACTGGACCAAGGATCTGGCGCTCAGCCCGGACGGGACGATGCTGTACGCGTCTGTCGGCTCGAACTCGAACGCGGCCGAAAACGGGATGGAGGCCGAAAAGGGCCGCGCCGCCATCTGGCAGATCGACCGCGAGACGGGGGCGTCCAAGATCTATGCGTCGGGGCTGCGCAACCCGAACGGCCTGACCTTCAACCCCGACAGCGGCGCGCTGTGGGCGGTCATCAACGAACGTGACGAACTGGGGCCTAACCTGGTGCCCGACTACATGACCTCGGTCCAGGAAGACGCGTTCTATGGCTGGCCCTACAGCTATTACGGCGACCACGTGGACGCCCGCGTGCGCCCGGCGCGGCCCGATCTGGTCGAGACGGCGATCGCGCCCGATTATGCGCTGTCCAGCCACGTGGCGGCCCTGGGTCTGGTCTTCACCAATGGCGCAGCGATGCCCGACGCCTTCGCGAACGGTGCCTTCGTCGGTCAGCGCGGCAGCTGGAACCGGGACGAGTTCAACGGCTACAAGGTGTCCTATGTCCCCTTCGCCGACGGCCGCCCGGACGGGATGATGCAGGATGTCGTGACCGGTTTCCTGGTCGACGGCAAGGTGCATGGGCGCCCCGTGGGCCTGGGCATCGACGGGACCGGCGCGCTGCTGGTCGCGGATGATGCCGGCAACACGGTCTGGCGCGTGGCCGCGGCCGATGGCACGGTGATCCCCGAACCGATCGACACGGACCGGATCGAAACGCCGGCCGAAACGCCGGCGCCGACGCCCGCCGAACCGGAGGCAGCGCCCGAGACGCCCGCGCCGGCCACCCCCGCTCCTGCGCCTGCGCAGGCGGAACCTGCGAACTGATCATCCTTGCGATCCGATGCCGCCATGCGATCATGGCGGCATCGTCATGTTGAAAAGGGGGCGCCATGTCGTTCAGCAGCTGGAAGGCCGACAAGGCCAAGACCGCCCTCATCGACGAGGCGCAGGCTTTGGCCGACAGGCTGGCAGACGCCAAGCCGCATTTCGTCGAGAGCCAGGCCGCCGCCGCATGGTTCTGGCAGGCCTTCCATCTGGCCGACGGCCAGGATCTGAACAGCCTCTCAGACTGGCCCCCCGACGCGCGCAAACGGTTCGTGGCGGGCGCCGTCACGCGGATCGCGGCCCTGCGCAAGGCACGCGAATATGACAGCAGCGACGGGCTGGCGATCTGGATGCACACCGCCCGTGCCCTGTCCGAACCGCAGATGCTGCCCGCCGTCCGCGCGATCTGGCAACATGTCCAGAATGCACCGCTGAATGCCGACTCCATGGCCCAGGACCTGATCGAGGATGCCGGCCTGACCTATGTCCCCGGTCGCCGGGTCCCGGACGGTTTCGGGCCGGACGACTAGGGCGTCTTGTCGCCCAGACCCTTGAACCAGGCGGCATAGGGGGTGTTCTGGACCATGTGTCGTCCCAGATCGGGGGCCCCATCCGTCCACCAGACCGGGCCGCGTTCGCCGAGCAGAACCTTGGCCGCATCCACGGCGCGGCGTGCCTCGGCCAGTGCCGTCGCATCACCCGATGCCTTGGCCGCCTTGACCGCCCGCCGCGCATCCATCAGGGCCGCGACATGACGGGCGCGCGTGTCCGGGTCCAGGCACGGATCGGATGCCCGCCACAACCGTCCCCGCACGACGATGTAACGCCCGTCCGGCGTCTGCAGGACCGAACCGCGATCAGCCATGACGCGCCATCCTGCCGCCCAGCCCCGCCGCCAGCATGGCCGGCACGGCCAGTGCTGCCAGCAGGGCCACCGCGAAGGGGACCATCCCGTCGCCCCGCGACCACAGCAGCATCGCGGGCAACTGCGCCATCGTCAGCATCAGCCCGGCCAGCCACGCACGACGCACAAGCCACGCTCCCGCAAGCCCCGATGCCAGCAGCAGCGCCGGATAGGCCAGCGTCCAGTAGACGCCGGCATCCCAAGGTTCCGCCACCCCCTGGACCGCGGCAAAGCCACCCCACAGGACGATGCCCGCGATGCCAAGGCACAGGGGTCTGACGATGTCGGGCGGGATCATGGCGGACCTTCGGTTGCGATGCATCGCCATCGAAACACAGATGCGGCCTGGTTGCACCCCGCCTATGCGATGCGGGCCAGTGCCGCGTCGGGCCGCAGGGTGAACCGCGAGGTTGCGGGGTCGACCTGATACAGCCCGGCCCACCGCGCGGCGTTCCGCGCGAGGTCATCGACCGCATCGATGATCCGGTCGGCCTTGGCATCGTCCAGCAGCACCGAGAAGTTCAGCCGCACCCAGCCCGGCTTTTCGGTGTCCGCTCCTTGCGCGATGCGGGCGAACAGGGCGTCCGACTGCACCCGGTCGATCCCCAGCAGCCGGTGGGCATAGCTGCCCGCGCAGGCGCAGCCGCCGCGGGCCTGCACCCCATGGATGTCGGACAGCATGCGCGTGAACAGCTGGTGATGGACCAGCCCGCCCCGCCCGTCGCGAATGCGGAAGGACAGGATCGGCAGGCTTTCGGCCGGCGCATCGGGGGCCATCACCTGGATGGCCGGGTTGCCCCGCCATGCGGCCAGCGCCCGGTCCCGCAGGACGCGCCCGCGGGTGGTGATGACATCCTGACCCAGGGCCTCCTTCGCGATCATGGCCAAAGCCACGCGGATGTCGCCGATGACATTGGGCGTGCCCCCCTCCTCGCGCGCCGACAGCGAGGACGCATAGGCATGCCCCCAGGGCGACACGAAGCTGACCGTGCCGCCGCCCGGCAGCGTCGGCGTCGCCCGGCGCGCGATCGCGTCGCAGACGACCAGCACCCCCGATGCCCCCGGCCCGCCCGGAAACTTGTGCGGAGAGAACACGATGGCGTCCTTGGCCGCATCCGTTCCCGCCTGCATCGACATCGGGACATAGGGCGCGGCAGCGCCATAATCCCAGATCGCCACCGCGCCATGCGCGCGCAGGATGCGGGTCACCGCATCCGTGTCGGTCAGGATCCCGGTCACGTTCGAGGCCGCCGAAAAGCTGCCCACCAGCAGATCGGCCCCTGCCTGATCCGCCAGCACCGCGTCCAGCGCGGGCAGGTCGGGCCCGCCGGTCGCAGCCTCGGGGATCTCGATGACCACGGCACCGCTTTCGCGCCAGGGCAGGATGTTGGAATGATGCTCATAGGGGCCGATGACCACCACGGCCCGGCCGCTGCGCGCCGTGATGCCCGCGATGTCCAGAAGCCCCACCAGCCGGTTCAGGCCTGCGGTCGACCCCGACCCGGCAAAGATCGTGCTGTATCCCGGCCCCGCGCCGACCATCCCCGCCACGCAGGCCCGCGCCGCCTCCCTCAGCCCCGAACAGTAGGCGCCGACAAAGGACGCCTGCGTGTGGGTGTTGGCGTAATAGGGCAGCACGCGGGTCAACACGAACTCCTCGACCTGGCGCAGCGCGCGGCCCGAGGCCACGTAATCGGCATAGATCATCGGCACCGGACCGAACGGCCCGTCGATCACCACGTCATCGCCGATCAGCCCCGCCCGCAGGCCCGCGACGGCGTCGCCGGCCGTCAATGTCGCCCGAAACTCGTCCAACTGTGCCATTAAAACCCCGATCCAGCCTGCGTTTCGCAACAACTATTCCCGCGGCAGCGCGATTTCATTCCTTGTTTCTTGCATTCTGAAGGCGATATTGGGTCATATGACCCATGAACCGGGGGAACGGCGTGGACCGCATCGACAGGCGCATCCTTGAGGAGCTGCAACGCGACAGCGCGATCTCGCAGCGCGTGGTGGCGGAGCGGGTCGGGCTGTCGCAGAACGCCTGCTGGCGGCGGATGCAGGCGCTGGACAAGGCGGGCGTGATCCGCAACCGGACCGTGACGCTGGACCGCGACAGGCTGGGCATGGGGCTGGTCGTGTTCGTGATGATCAAGACCCGCCACCATTCCGCCGACTGGCTGGCGATGTTCCGCAAGCATGTGTCGGCCATTCCCGAGGTGATCGACTTTTTCCGCATCGGCGGCGAATACGACTATATGCTCAAGGTGGTGACGCAGGACATGGGACGCTATGACCTGTTCTATCAACGCCTGATCTCGGGCATCGAACTGCACACCGTCACGTCGCATTTCGCGATGGAGGCGATCGAGGAACAGCGACCCATCGCGCTTGCCTGACGGACCGAAGGCCCCATGAACCAGAACACCGACATCGTCCAGCGCCTTGCCGCCCGCCTCAAGGAGGCGCGCCGCGCCAAGGGCCTCAGCCTGGACGCGGTGGCGCGGCTGTCGGGCGTCAGCCGGTCGATGGTCAGCCAGATCGAACGCGCCGAATCCAGCCCGACCGTCGCGACCCTGTGGAACCTGACGCAGGCCCTGCAGGTCGATTTCGCCGGCCTGTGGGAGGCGCGGGCCGAAAGCGACATCCGCGTGGTGCAGGCCGCCGCCGCGCCGGTCATCGCCGACCGGGGGCGCGACGTAGTGATCCGCATCCTCAGCGCGCCGCAAACCGTCGGAGAGCACGAGATCTACGAGATCCGCCTTGGCCCCGGCGCCGCGCTGGAGTCCGCGCCCCATCGCACCGGCTGCCGCGAGGATGTTGTGGTGCTGGAGGGCGCGGTCACCATCACCTCGGGCGACGAACGGGCGGCCCTGGCGCAGAACGACGCCGCGAACTATGCCGCCGACCGCCCGCACAGCGTCACGGCGGGCGATGCCGCCGCCCGCGTGCTGATGATCGTGCGGGACAGTTGATCCGTCATCACGGACGGATTTCTTTTATCTTGCCCGGCGGAGGCAAAGGCCCTAGCCTCCGTTAAAACGGAGGTACTGACCACATGACGGATACAAGCGCGTTTCTGGACAGCGTCAGCCAGCAGTTGGACCAGATCGGCCAGGAAGGGTTGACCAAGCGCGAACGCCTGATCACCGGGCCCCAGGGCAGCCGCGTCGCGGTGGCGGGGGCGCCCACGATCAACCTGTGCGCCAACAACTATCTGGGGCTGGCCAACCATCCCGCCCTGCGCGCGGCGGCGGTCGCGGCAATGGACAGCCACGGCTTTGGCATGGCATCCGTGCGGTTCATCTGCGGGACGCAGGACCTGCACCGCCAGCTGGAACAGCGCCTGGCCGGGTGGCTGGGCCATGACGACGCGATCCTGTTCGCGTCCTGTTTCGACGCCAACGGCGCGCTGTTCGAACCGCTGCTGGGCCCCGAGGACGCGGTCATCTCGGACGCGCTGAACCATGCGTCGATCATCGACGGCATCCGTCTGTGCAAGGCGCGTCGCTATCGCTATGCGAACGGCGACATGGACCAGCTGGAATCCCGCCTGCGCGAGGCGCGGGACGGCGGTGCGCGTTTCATCATGATCGCCACGGACGGCGTGTTCTCGATGGACGGCCACCTCGCGCCCCTGCCCGCGATCCGCGATCTGGCCGACCGCTATGGCGCGCTGGTGATGGTCGACGACTGTCACGCGGTGGGCATCATGGGGCCGAAGGGCGCGGGCACGCCGCAGCACCTGGGCGCGCGGGTCGACCTGCTGACCGGGACGCTTGGCAAGGCGCTTGGCGGCGCGCTTGGCGGCTATATCGCCGGGCCACAGCCGGTGATCGACCTGCTGCGCCAGCGGGCGCGACCCTATCTGTTCTCGAACGCGCTGCCGCCGTCGATCGTCGCCGCGGGGCTTGCCGCGATCGATCTGGTCGAGGGTGCCGACGACCTGCGCGCGGATCTTGCGCGCAAGACCGCGCATTGGCGCAAGGGCCTGACCGACGCGGGGTTCGCGCTGCTGCCCGGCCAGCACCCCATCGTGCCCGTCATGCTGTCCGAGGCCCCCTTGGCGCAGGCCATGGCAGCCGCGCTGGAACGGCGCGGCGTCTATGTGGCGGGGTTCTTCTTTCCGGTCGTGCCGCGCGGTCAGGCCCGTATCCGCACCCAGATGAACGCCGCCATCGACATGGCCGACCTGGACACCGCGCTGCAGGCCTTTGTCGATGCGGGTCGCGAAACCGGGGCGATCCGATGAAGGCGCTGGTCAAGACAGGCCCCGGAGAGGGGCTGGCCCTGCAGGACCGGCCCGTGCCCCAGATCGGCCCGTCGGACGTCCTGATCCGGGTGCGCAAGACCGGCATCTGCGGGACGGACGTGCATATCTGGAACTGGGACGAATGGGCCGCCCGCACCGTCCCCGCGCCCATGATCATCGGCCACGAATTCGCCGGAGAGATCGTCGAACTGGGCCGCGACGTCACCGGCCTGACCCTGGGCCAGCGCTGTTCCGGAGAGGGCCACCTGATCGGCCATACCAGCCGCCAAAGCCGGTCGGGCCAGTTCCACCTGGACCCCGAGACCCGCGGCATCGGCGTCAATGTCCCCGGCGCCTTTGCCGAATACCTGGCGCTGCCCGCCTTCAACGTGGTGCCGCTGCCTGACGGCGTGTCCGACCGGATCGGCGCGATCCTGGACCCGCTTGGCAATGCCGTGCACACCGCGCTCAGCTTTCCGCTGATCGGAGAGGACGTGCTGGTCACCGGCGCGGGGCCCATCGGCATCATGGCCGCCGCGGTCGCGCGCCATGTCGGCGCGCGTCACGTGGTCATCACCGACGTGAACCAGACGCGGCTGGACCTGGCGGCGCGGGTGGCCGACGTGGTCCCGGTCAACGTCGCCTCCGAGGACCTGCCGTCGGTCTGCGCCCGCCTTGGCATGCGCCAGGGGTTCGACGTGGGCTTGGAAATGTCGGGAAATGCCGCGGCCTTCGACCAGATGGTCGGCGCGATGGTGATGGGCGGGCGCATCGCCATGCTGGGCATTCCCGCCGCGCCCACGCTGGTCGACTGGAACCGCATCGTGTTCAAGTCGCTGGTCATCAAGGGCATCTATGGCCGCGAGATCTTCGAGACCTGGTACAAGATGCTGGCCATGCTGGAAAACGGCCTGGACGTCAGCGCCGTCATCACCCACGACCTGCCGATGGCCGAATTCGAACAGGGCTTCCGCACCATGAAGGCCGGCCAGAGCGGCAAGATCGTCCTGGACTGGGACCAGGTCTAGCCCACCGTCTGGATGGCCTCGACGACCGCGTTCAGGCGTTCGCGTTCCGACGGCAGCATCTGGTCGCGGCATCGCGCCATCGCCTCGGCCGAGTGGCGCCGGGCAGAGGCCGCGAACCGGTCCGGGGCGATCTGCGCCAGCGCCAGCAGCGATTTCTGCAACCGCATCTGCACCGCGAAGATGGCCGAACCGTCGCGCGCGATGGGCGGGAAGACGTCGTCCAGCAGATCCTCGACCGCCAGGGCGGGCACCCAGACCCGGGGAAAGTCCAGCGCGACCTCGCGCGCGTCGGCGCAGGCGGACAGCAGGCGGACCGACCGGCCCAGGATGTCGATCGCCGTCCCCGGGTCGTTGACGGCGGGCGACAGGGCGCGTTCGGCGATCTCTGTCAGGACGGTCAGGCCGAACCGCGGGTCCTGATCATAGGTGCGGCTTTCCGCGACGGTCAGCGCCTTGCACAGGGCCTCGTCATCGGGTTCCTGGTCGGACGCGGTCTGGCGCGCGATCCACAGGGCCGGCAGGCCGGGATGCAGGAACCTGCCCGGCAGGGCCGCCAGATGGATGTCCACGCCCGCGTCATCGGCCATCGCCTGCAGCGCCGGCATGTCGACATGGACCAGATAGCCGATCTGGTCGTGATGGACGGCACGGGCGCCGGGCGGCGAGCCCGACCCCTCGTGACCGCCCAGGAAGGGCGTGTCCAGCCGGTGGTCCAGCGCGCTGCGGGCGGCCTCCTCGACCTTGCGGATGGAATCGTCCATCAGGCCGAAGACGGTCAGGTGCGCGATCCAGCGCAGGATCGCGATGACGATGATGACCACGACCAGGATTGTGGCCACGAACAGCACCAGCCGGTCATTGTCGGAATAAAAGCCCGCGTTCAGCGCGATGATGCCGATCAGGCTGAACAGGAACGACCCCAGAAAGGTCGACAGGACGCGCTGTGTAGTGCGGTCCGATTTCAGCAGCTGCGTCGCCCGCGGCGTGACCGACCCGGATGCCGCCGTGAAGGCCGACACCATGATCCCAAGCGAGAAGGTGACCACCGACAGCATCGAGCTGGCCAGGACCGACAGCACCGCCTCGACCGCGCCCGAGCCCAGCTTGTCGCCCAGCCCGTCGGGCAGCATGGGCCCGATCAGGGGCGCGACGAAGGCCGTGCCGATACCCATCACCGTGTAGAGCGCCGCGACCACCCAGATCTTCTGGGAGATCCTGACGATGAACCACCTTAACCTGGACGACATCCGCACCCCTTGCCCACTGACCCTGTACCCTGCCGCGGACCATGACCCGGAACGGGGTGCGGGGTCCAGATGCCGCGGCCGCTTTCGCGCCTAGGCGCGCGGGGTGACCCGAAGCGGCTGAAAAATCGGACCGTCCGGACCATCGGCTAGATGCGCGGCGATGCCGAAGACCCGCGCCAGCAGGTCGGGGGTCAGCACGGCGGCGGGCGGTCCGTCGGCCACGATGCGGCCCCCGTCCAGCACCACCAGCCGCATGCAGTGCCGCGCGGCCAGCCCCAGGTCGTGCAGCGACGCGACCACCCCCCGCCCCTGCCGCGCAAGTCCCGCGAACAGGTCCATGACGCCGATGGCGGCGGCGGGGTCCAGCCCGGCAATGGGCTCGTCCGCGATCAGCAGGGGGGTGTCCTGCGCCAGCGCGCGGGCGATCAGCACGCGGGCCTGTTCGCCGCCCGACAGGGTGGTCGCATCGCGATGACGCAGGGCCGTCAGGCCCAGGGCCTGCAGCGCGTCGTGGACCGCAGGGTGGTCGCGCGGTGCGGCGGCATCGGGATGGGCGATGCGGCCCAGGGCCACGACCTCCCCCACCGGCATCGGCCAGGCGATATCGCGGCCCTGCGGCAGATAGGCCGCCTGGCGCGCCCGTGCATCGGGGGCCAGCACCGCCAGCGATGACCGCCCCGTCGCCGGCAACAGGCCCAGGGCCGCGCGCAGCAGCGTCGTCTTGCCCGCGCCGTTCGGGCC
>NZ_JXYF01000035.1:0-25130 GCF_000967735.1 Paracoccus sp. S4493 | reverse complement strand
GCTGCGGCGCTGATCCGTCCCGCCCCTGGCGCCGCGCCCACCGACCGGCTGATGCCCGGCCCGACCGGAGAGCTGAACCGCCTGACCACCCTGCCCCGCGGCCCCGTCCTGTGCCTGGGCCCCGGCGCCCCTGCCGCGGCGGCGCAGGCACGTGCCGTGACCGATGCAGGCGGTCAGGCGGTTGTCGCAGAGGGCGATGTCGATCCGCATGCGCTGCGCGATCTGCCCGATGTGGCTGCGGTGCTGTGGTGGGGTGACGTGGCGACGGGGCGGGCGATGGCCCGGGCCCTGGCCGCGCGGCCAGGTCCGCTGGTGCCGCTGATCACGGCGGTGCCGGACAGCGCCCACGTCACGCATGAACGCCACCTGTGCGTCGACACCACCGCCGCGGGGGGGAACGCCGCGCTGCTGGCGGGCTGAGGGCGCGCCCTGCGTTGACATCGCCGGCGGATCGGGCCGACATGGCGCGCATGAACGACAGCCGTCCGCGCGTGATCCTGCATCCCGGTCCGCCCAAGACCGGGACGTCCACCCTGCAGGCGTGGTGCCATCTGAACCGCGGGGTGCTGGCGGCGCAGGGTATCGTCTATGCCTCGGTCGACACGCCCCGCGACCCCAAGCATCAATGGCTGGTCCAGGGGTTGAAACGCGGCGACCTGTCGCGGCTTGCCGCCGAGACCGGCCCCCTGCGCGATGGGCGCGCCCACACGCTGATCCTGTCCTGCGAGGGGGTGATGACCAATCGGGCACTGATCCCCGACAGCGCCTGGCAGCAGGTCCGAGAGGTGCTGACGGGTTTCGACACGACCCTGTTCCTGGTCGGGCGCGATCTGGACGGGTGGCTGCGGTCGTTGTGGAAACAGGCGCTGATCAACCCGGTGCCACCGGGCAGGCCGCTGAGCCTGCCCGATTTTCCGGTCTTCTGCCGCATGCCCGCCATCCGCGTGATGATGGACCTTGGCCATATGGCCGATCTGATCGCGGACAGGACCGGGGCCTCGGCGCGGGTGCTGACTCGGCTGGACGCGGACTTCATCGGCGTGTTCGCAGGGCTGCTTGGCCTGTCCCCCGACGCGCCCCTGCAGGACGCCCTGCGGATCAACGAATCCCTGCCCCCGGATTTCATCGCCGTCTATGCCCGCCTGGCGCGTCACGTCGATCAGGTTGGGCCCCTGCGGCTGGCGACCCTTGCGGCGGTCCACGCGATGCGCCCGACGGGCAACCTGATGGTCGCGACAGTGGCGCGACAATTCGCCCGCGTGTCCGCGCAGGACCGCGACCGGGCCGTGGCAAGCCTGTGTCAGGCCGTCAATGCCGTGACGTTCGACGACCCGGACCACCGCGACCTGGCATCGCAGCTTGCGTCCCAAGCCGCCATGTTGCGAAACATTCTATTGCAGGACCCGCCACCAGCCCCTAGGTGACAGGGACGAAGGACCGCGGAAGGGCATCAGACCCGGTGGTTTGGCCGGACTTCAAATCCGGTTGGGGCAGCGAGCCTGTCCCGGGTGGGTTCGACTCCCATTCCCTTCCGCCAGCCTTCCTCGCCCCTACCGCGCCGCGATGGCCAGCCCGTCGGCCACGGCCGTGAACACGTCCCGTGCCGAATGATCTGCATCGGGAAAGGCCGCGCGCATCGTGTCGCTTACGACCGTCATCAGGCTTGACCCCCCGACATAGATCACCCGGTCGACCTGTGCGGGGGTCAGCTGTGCGCGGTGCAGCGTCTCGACGGCGCCCTCGTGCAGCTGGCTGGCGTGGCGCGACAGGCTGTCGGCCAACGCCTGCCCGGCCAGCGGCGCGGACAGGCCGCGTTCGACCTCGTCCAGCAGGATGGCCGCGTCGTCGGCACCGTCATTGGCGGCGATCTTGCCGCGTTCGACGGCAAAGGCCAGATCGTGGCCCAGATCGTCCTCCAGCACGCGCGACAGGCGGGCCATGGCGTCGGGCTGTTCGGCCAGCCGGACCATTTCGGCGACCATGCGGCGGTTC
Organism: Paracoccus sp. S4493; assembly: GCF_000967735.1. Classification (NCBI taxonomy): domain Bacteria; kingdom Pseudomonadati; phylum Pseudomonadota; class Alphaproteobacteria; order Rhodobacterales; family Paracoccaceae; genus Paracoccus; species Paracoccus sp. S4493. The sequence goes on along the minus strand of NZ_JXYF01000035.1, from coordinate 23,138 downwards.
TGGGGGGTATTCACGAAGGGGATCTTCTCCCACGTGGCAAGGTCGTTGTAGATGGCGTTCGGTACGGGCGACGTCCCCGGCCCCATCGCCTTGCGAAGGACCGATCCCCTGCCCAGCAGCGGCATCACGTGATCCAGGCTGACCGCGCGGTCGAAATCGGTGCCGCCGATCCGCACGCCGTGGCTGGCCAGGATCCGTACCCCCGCCCCCTGCCCCTGGAACAGCGAGAAATCCGACGTGCCGCCGCCCACGTCCACGATCAGGCCCGTGGCGCCGGGCCGCGCGGCACCGGCGGCGATGGCAGCGGCCTCGGGCTCGGGCATGAAGTCCACGTCGCGAAAGCCCGCAGCCAGGTAGCATTGACGCAGATCGTCCTCGGCCTGCGCCTCGCGCGGGTCGCCATCGCCGTGAAAGACGACGGGCCGACCCGACAGCGCGCGGTCGAAGGTCTGCCCGGTCTCGGCCTCGGCCCGCGTCTTGATGCGGTTCAGAAAGCGCGCGATCAGGTCGACAAAGGTCACCCTCTCGTTCAGGATCATCCGCTTTTCATGCATCAGCGATGTGCCCAGGACGCGCTTCAGCGCCCGCATGAAGCGGCCCTCGTGCCCGTCCAGCAGAGCGCGGTTCGCGGGCTGGCCCATCAGGGTGGTGCGGCTGTCGGCGTCCAGGAAAAAGGTCGTGGGCATGGTCGTCTGCCCCGGTTCCAACCGGATCAGGCGCGGCGTCCCGTCCGGCGCATGTCCCGCCGCCGAGTTCGAGGTGCCGAAGTCGATGCCCAGGCCGTTGCCGCGCGGTGCCATGTCGAATGCCCTGCCCTGTGTCTGCGAAGGGCGCGTGCCTAGGCGGGGGGCCGGGCCAAGTCAAGCGGGGGCACGCTAACCGGGCATTAGCATTTGTGCGCTAGCGTCGGCTCCTGGTCCCTGTCCCGGAGATTTCGATGTCCTTCGTCCCGCGCTTGTCCCTGCGCCAAAAGATCACCCTGACCAGCCTTGGCCTGATGACGGCCCTGGCGCTTGTGCTGGTCACCGTGCTCAGCATGGCGCAACGCCAAAGCCTTCTGGAAAACGCCCAAAGCGCGCAACGGGTGACGCTGCGCGTCCTGTCCTATGATCTTGCCGTGGACCACGACGGCTTTTCCGCGACGACCAGGCCGGACGGCACCCTGGGCGACGTCGTCTGGCCGCAGATCCCCGATTTCGACGATCACACCATGATCGACGATGTCGGCGGCCAGACCGGAGAGACGGCGACCATCTTCCGGCTTGACCCCGAACTGGGCCAGTTCATGCGCGTGACGACGAACGTCAAGCGCCCGGACGGCACCCGCGCGGTGGGCACGCCGCTGGACCCGACGGGCCCGGTTCATGCCGCCATGCTGGAGGGGCGGACCTATTCCGGCACGACCACGATCCTGGATCATCCCTATCTGACGCTGTATGTCCCGGTCCGCGATCAACAGGGTCAGGTGAACGGTGTTCTTTATGCCGGCGTGGCGATGGACGGGATCGAGGCGGTACTGTGGCGCAACCTGACCACCGCCGTGGCCCTGACGGCCGCCGCGCTGCTGCTGGCCTTTGCGCTGAACCAGGTGATGACGCGTCGTGCCCTGCGACCGTTGGCGGCCGTCGACGCCGCGATGCAGGATGTCGCCCGCCAGAACTACGACCGTCCGATCCCCGGCACGGCGATGCGCGACGAGATCGGCTCGATCGCCCGCAATCTGGAACAGTTCCGCGACGGCTTGGCCCAAGCCCAGGAGGCCCGCCACGCCGCCGCCGCCCTGCGCGAGGCCGGCGCCGCCGAGGCGCAGGCGCAGTCCCGCAAGCAGGCGCGGATCGTGACCGATATCTCGACCGGGTTGGAGCGGCTGGCGGCTGGCGACCTGACCGCGCAGATCGCCAGCCCCGCGCATGATCCCTTTCCCCATGAATACGAGGCGCTGCGCGCCAGCTTCAACAAGGTCGTGTCCGATCTGGGCAGCACGATGGGCCGCATCGTCGAGGTCGCTCGCCAGGTGCGCGCGGGCTCGGACGAGATCACCTCTGCCGCCCAGGATCTGGCAGGTCGCGCGGAGACGCAGGCCGCCACGCTGGAGGAATCGGCGGCGGCGCTGACCGAACTGACCGCCAGCGTGCACTCCACCGCCGATCTGGCTCGCACGGCCGAGAGCGTGTCCCGCACCAACCGCTCGATCGCGGAGGAGGGCCGCTGCATCGTCGGAGAGGCGATCCAGGCCATGGAAAAGATCGAGGCATCCTCGGACCAGATCAACCGCATCATCACCGTCATCGACGATATTGCGTTCCAGACGAACCTGCTGGCGCTGAACGCCGGGGTCGAGGCCGCCCGTGCCGGAGAGGCGGGTCGCGGTTTTGCCGTGGTCGCATCCGAGGTGCGCGGGCTGGCGCAGCGTGCGTCGGAATCCGCGCGTGAGATCAAGGGGCTTATCTCGGATTCCTCGCAGCACGTTCGGTCAGGATCCTCGCTGGTCAGCCGCACCGGGGGCAGCCTCGAGCAGATCCTGTCCAAGGCCCGCGAGGTGTCGGATCAGGTCGCAGCCATCGCCCTGGCAGCCAGCGACCAGTCCACCGCATTGTCCGAGATCAACTCGGGCGTGAACCATCTGGACCAAGTGACCCAGCAGAACGCCGCCCTGGCCGAGGAAACGAATGCCGCTGCAGCGTCGCTGCAGCATCAGGCAGGCGTACTGGCCTCAGCCCTGACCAGCTTCACCTTCCAGCCGGCCTCGACATGGGGCACACGGGATGATCCACTTCGCACCAGCGACGATCCGTTCGTCCAAGTCGCCCCGCCGCGCCATAGGGTCGGATCGCCCAAGGCAATCACAGCACGCATGATGGAATTCTAAGTACACCACAGCCGGATGGCCGCTGGAACGCCGACAAAAACAAGCCGCTGCCGATTGTTCGGCAGCGGACTTCGCGTAACTCTCAATAAAGTGACAACGGTGCTGCAAGGGCCGCCATAAGGCTGTAGCTGAAAATTGCGACACCCGTTAAAGATGCACAACATGCTAGCAATGCACCGACAAGCGGTACGGCCCAACTGGTTTTGCAGAGCGGGCGTCAGCAGGCCGGTTGATCTTCGGCAGTTCCAGCAAGATCCAGACCTCGCGCCGTCGGGGGCTGCCAGGTCGGGGACGATTCGACGGCGCCCTGAATGTTGGTCCCCAACTGTGACCCGCCCGTTCCACCGCTCCAGCCAGTGGTTCCGGTGTTTTCCGCGGCTGTGCTGTCCTCGGATGCGTCAGGCTGGGTTGCCGGTTCGGCGACACCGGCATCGGCCGCGCATTCCGGTGCCTCGGACACGCGCTCGGCCGGTGCGGCCTGCGCCCACGCCGCACTCCCCGACAGGCCGCCGATGGGGACTGCCAGCGCCAGAACGGCCGCAGTCAGCGTCAGTCGTGCGAACGGGATGATCATCGGGTAGCCTCACGTGGATTGTTCACGGCAAAACGCGGCTGGCGTGCGCCGGTTCCGCGCATCATCACCACTGCCGTCGATCCGGTGACGAAACCGTGTCCGATCCGGTCCCCAACTCTTTGTCAGCCATGATGCGGCAATGGGACGTCACGGGGCCCATAGGCGGCGGCGACCTTTCTGTGCTATCGCCGCCTGAAATGAACTGAGGGGGCGCAGAGTCGCTGATTATGGGTACACCGAACGCAAGCACGCCGCGCCAGGCCAAGGAATGGGTGCAGGTCCTCGCCAAGTATCGCGAGCCGTCGACCCGCCGCAGCGTGTGGGAGTTGATGGCCACGATCGTTCCGTTCCTGGCGCTCTGGGCACTGGCCTGGGCGGCGCTGTCGGTCAGCTATTGGCTGGCCGTGCCGATCGCGCTGGTGAACGGGCTGTTCCTGGTCCGCATCTTCTGCATCCAGCATGACTGCGGCCACGCGTCGTTCTTTCGCAATCGCAAGGTCCAGGACTGGATCGGGCGGGGTCTGGGCGTGCTGACACTGACGCCCTATGACGTCTGGCGCCAGACCCATTCGCTGCACCACGCCCAGCACGGGAACCTGGACGAACGCGGCATCGGCGACGTGATGACCCTGACGGTGGGCGAGTATCGCAGCCGAGGCCGGTTCGGACGGCTGATGTACCGGCTGTATCGCCACCCCCTGGTGCTGTTCGTGCTGGGGCCAAGCTATCTGTTCCTGCTGCAGAACCGTCTGCCGCTTGGGCTGATGCGGGCGGGATGGCGGTTCTGGGCATCGGCCCTGGGTACCAATCTGGCGCTGGCGCTGATCCTGGGCACGATGATCTGGTTCGCCGGGCCGATGCCCGTCCTGCTGATCTTCCTGCCCACGACCATCGTCGCCGGGACCGTCGGCGTGTGGCTGTTCTATGTCCAGCATCAGTTCGAGGAAACGCACTGGGCCAATGGTGACGAATGGCAATTGCACGATGCGGCGCTGGCCGGATCGTCGCATTACATCCTGCCCCAGCCTCTGCGCTGGCTGTCCGCCAATATCGGGGTGCATCATGTCCACCACCTGTACAGCCGCATCCCGTTCTATCGCCTGCCGGAAATCCTGCGCGACCATGACGAACTGGCATCGGCACAGCGGCTGACCCTGCGCGAAAGCCTGCGGTCGGTGAACCTGCACCTGTGGGACGAAAATCGTCGTCGCCTGGTGTCCTTCCGCGAGGCGCGCAGCCTTTACGGCGCGCCGACGGCCGGCTGAGACCGTCAGCGTTCAGCTGACCAGCGCGGCCTGTCCGATGGCGTGCAGCTGGACAAGCTGGCGCAGCCGGGGGCCGCGCACGAAGGTGCGGGCCTCGGCCGGGTGGGCCTGATCCGCAAACAATTCGGGAAAGATCTGCTGCAGTTCGGACAGGGCCGCAGACCCCATCGCGCGCAGGGCCTGGGGGCCGGGATACAAAGATTCCGTCTGTGCGCCGTTGGAATCGACGACTTGGTGGGCGTCGAACATCAGATGGCAATAGGTCACCTGCGACACGGACATGTCCACCGCGATGCCTGGAACATCGATCAGCTGGCAAGCCGGTGCCAGGATCTCCTCGGTCCCGAACAGGGTCCGCGCGACCGATGACCGGATCATGATGCGGTGCTGGCGCGACACGGACAGGGGCGCCGACGGCTGGTTTAGGCCAAGCGCCCCGGCCGCAATGCGGATCGGACGAAGCTTGGGGTTCGCCGCCAGATCCACGCCATCGAAACGGCGCCTGCCGATCCAGCGCAGGGGCTGATATCCGTGATCGCGCGTCCAGATCAGGTCACCGGGCTGCAGGCTGTCGACCGGGCGCGGCCCGTCCGCGGTCAGGATCAACGTGTCCGAAGCAAAGCACATGATCTCCATGTCGTGGATGTCAGGCGCGAACGAGATCTTGGCGACATAGACCTCCTTGGGCAGGGGGTCGGCCTCGATGATCTCGACCGAATGCAGCGACTTGACGTCAGACCATGCCGCGACGCTATCCTTGGCGGGGCGGAAGAACATGTCCCCGTTGCGCATCTGGATCAGCACGCCGTCCTGGGTGCTGGTGGTGTTGTCCGGAAAGGTCAGCTTGTACTGAACCTTGAGGAAGCCGGTGATCTGGCTGGTACTTTGCCCCCCATCGGTGGGCGAACCATAGGCGAACTTGCTGGCACCGTCAGGATGCTGGCTGTAGCTTGTGGCATAAGCCTCGGCCGGGCCCTGGGCGGTATTGATCGCGCGCAGCTGTCCGTCCAACTCGACCGGCTTGATCTGATTCTGGCCGACAACCTTGTAGCCCTTCATCCCGTCCGCCTCGGTCCCGGTCGCGGGCGTTCCTGGCGTGGTGTTGATCTGCTGGTGGTTGCCAATCCACATCCAGGTCACGGCGTTCGTCATCTGAGCCTCCATCATGGAGCCTCAGCAATAGCCGCACCAATTCATCGCGCCAGTTTATCTTGCGTACAAGTTTAATCGCAGTCCGCGCCGCCGACGGGCGCCGCATCGTTCAGGTTGGATCGCCCCGGACAATTGCGGTATCGAAGGGAACGGCTGACAAGAAGGGACAACGCGAACACGCTGAGCATGCCGCAACCGACGTAGCCCCACAGGATCGACGACAGCCATCCGAACCCCAGCACGAGGAACAGGATGGTTGAGACGATGCCAATGACTGCAGAGGTTGCGATAATACCGACCAGCAAAATGCCCCGACCCTTTCAAAATGATCCTGACAACTATAGCACCGATCGGTTCATTTGCGAAACAAGATCGACAGAATGGCGTCTTTCGGGCACCATTCATGCGAGTGTAAGACGCAAGTAATTAAACTTTAAGGCGAATAATATGAACGGTGACGACATGGACCCGACGCTGCCCCCCGACCGGATCGGCTATGTCATCAACACCTATCCCCGTCCGTCCCAGACCTTCATCCGTAGGGAGATTCGGGCCCTCGAGGCGGCCGGTCTGACCGTCGCGCGGTTCGCCATGCGGCGCGACGATCAACCCGTGCTGTCTGCCGAGGATCAGGCCGAGGCCGACCGGACCGAATACGTGCTGGACCGGGGTGCGTTGACCTTGGGCATGGCGCTGATCCGTGCGGTGATCCGCCATCCGCGCAGCCTGCTTCGGGCACTGTCGGCAGGGCGGCGGGGCGGGCCCGGGCGCGGCCCGCTGCGCCAGGTGATCTATCTGGCAGAGGCCGCCATCCTGGCCGATCGCAGCCGGCAGCTGGGCCTGACGCATCTGCATGCCCATTTCGGGACAAACTCGGCCGATGTGGTCCGCTATGTCCGGATGCTGGGCGGGCCGGGCTACAGCGTGACCTTTCACGGCCCCGAGGAGTTCGATGGCCCGCACACGCTGCTGCTGCGTGACAAGGTGGCCGAAGCGCGTTTCGCGGTGGCAGTCAGCGCCTTCGGACGCAGCCAGCTGGCGCGATGGGCGCCCTTCGATGCCTGGGACCGCATCAAGGTGGTGCATTGCGGCATCGACCCCGCCCTGTTCGCGGCGCCGGTTCCCCTGCCGCCTGGACCGGACGCGCACGATCCGCTGCGCGTGGTCTGCATCGGCCGCTTCGCCGAGCAGAAGGGCCAGGTCCTGCTGATCGAGGCGATGGCGCGCTGCACCGCGCCGGTGCACCTGACGCTGGTGGGTGACGGCCCGCTGCGGGCCGAGATCCAGCGGGCAATCAGGGCGCACGGGCTGGACACGCGCGTCACGCTGGCCGGCTGGCTGGACGAGGCCGGCGTGCGCGACGCGCTGTCTGCGGCGCATGTCATGGCCATGCCCAGCTTTGCCGAAGGCCTGCCGGTGGCCCTGATGGAAGCGATGGCGGCCGGCCGCCCCTGCATCGCCACCCTGATCGCTGGCATCCCCGAGCTGATGGTCGACGGCCAGACCGGCTGGCTCATCCCGGCCGGGTCCGAAGACGACCTGGCCAAGGCGCTGGACACCGCCGCCCGGACCCCACGAGACCAACTGGAACGGATGGGCGCCGCCGCCCGCACGCGCGCGCTGACGCGCCATGACATCGCAACAGAGGCCGGCAAGCTGGCCGCACTGTTCGCGGACAGTCGGAACCGGTAAGGTCGCGTGCAGGTTCATCTATGTAAAATCGCGATCAATCGGCTATGCGGCAACTCTTTCTTTGCGATAGCGTGATTGGACGGGTATCGCTGGTTTCATCTTATTTGGTCGGAACGGATTAGGAATATGCTGCACGGACCGTCTGTCAGCACGGATGATCGAAAGATCGTCCGCGATCTGCCCGCCGCCACCGACAGCCAGGCGGCCTTTCTGGCGGGCAGCGATCAGGCAGATCCGAACCGCGCCCATATCGAACAGATCGTTCTGGACGCTCCGTCCGACATTTTGGCGCCCGGCCCCCTGCTGGCCGCATGGCAGCAGTTGGCAGACCGTCACGAGACGCTGCGGACCGTTCTGGTCACCGACGATACCGGCATCCTGCGGCTGGACGTCCTGGACCACGCGCCGGTGCATATGGACAGTGCCGATTTGTCGAACGGGATGGTGGACCGTTTTCTGGCCGATGACCGCGCGGCCGGCGTGGACCCCACCGAACGGCCCGGATGGCGGGTCACGATGGCCGATCTGGGTGGGGGGCAGGCCCGGATGGTCTGGACCATCCACCACGCCCTGATCGACGGGACCAGCATCGCGTTGATCCTGACCGAACTGTGGCGGATCCTGTCCGGCGATCCGCTGATGGCACCCGGCATCGGCTTCATCCAGGCGATCCGGGAGCGCCAGCTGGACGAGCCGCAGGCCCGCGCCGCCTTTGCCGCCACGTTGTCCGATGAAACCGTCGCGTCGGCCTTTCCCGCAGCCCCGGCCAAGACGCATGGCCCGATGCACCAGACCGACCTGACCCTGTCGATGGATACGTGCGACGCCATCCGCCGTCTGGCGCATGCGGCGCAGGTGACCACGCTGACGGTGGTGCAGGCGGCTTGGTCGATGCTGCTGATGCGCTGGACCGGGCGGTCCGGCGCGGCCTTCGGTCTGGTGGAATCGGGTCGTGGTCGCAATGATCGGGTCGCGGGCTGTCTGGTCACGACGGTGCCGTTCCAGGTGCGGATGGACGACATCCGAACCTTCGGCGACCTGCAGGCGCGCCTGCGGGCGCAGACGCTGCAGTTGCGGCCGCATTCCCATGCGCGCCAGACGCTGATCCGGCAGTGGTCCGGTCGGCAGGGCCGTGCGGCGCTTTACGATACCGTCCTGATGTATCAGCGCGGCACGCTTGCCGCGCGGCTTGCGGCGGACGGCTGCGGCTGGACCGACGTCCGCCTGATCGAGGAGGGCACGGCGCTGATGTCGCTGTCGGTCCATGACGAAGGCGCGTTGTGGCTGTCGCTGGAGCATGACGCCGCCCGGTTGCCGGACGAGGTGGCGACCCGCATCCTGCACCAGATGGCCAACCTGCTGCAGGCGATGGGTCGGGCCGACACCGACACGCCGCTGTCCGATCTGACGATGCTGGACGCAGAGGAGCAGCGACACCTGCACGCCCTGGGGCGCCCCGACCGGCCCGTCCCGGATGTGCTGCCCGACTTGGCATCGGCCTTCGAGGCGACGGTCGCGCGTCACGGCGACCGGACCGCCGTGACCGAGGCGCAGACGGGTCATTCCGTCGATTTCCGCACCTTGGACCAACAGGCCAATGCCCTTGCGGCGCGGCTTGTCGGATGCGGCATCGGTCCGCAGGATGTCGTGGCCATCGCCCTGCCCCGATCCGTGCGTCAGATCGCCGCGATGCTGGCCACGCTCAAGGTCGGCGCCGGCTTTCTGCTGCTGGATCTGGATCAGTCACACGACTATCTGTCCGGCCTGATCCGCCAGGCCCGTGCCAAGGCCATCGTGGTCCAGCAGGACATGCCGCTGTCGACCGCCGCACCGAACGTGGTGATGGCCGACGATGCCTGCCAAGCCCACGCCCCGCCGCGACCACCCCTGGATGCGGACAGCTTGGCCTATGTCACCTTCACCTCCGGCTCCACCGGAACGCCCAAGGCGGTTCGGGGGCTGAACGCGGCACTCAGCGCGCATGCCCATGCGATGGTCGACGCCTATGCGCTGACCGAACGGGATGCGGTCCTGCAGTTCGCGACGCCCAGTTTCGACGTTGCGCTGGAGGAGGTCTGGCCGACGCTGCTGTCCGGCGCGCATGTCGTGTTGCGCGACGCCACGCCGCTCGGCTCGATCCAGGGGCTGCTGGATCTGGTCCGGCGGCATGGGCTGACGGTTCTGAATCTGCCCGCCAGCTATTGGCAACAGATGGTCGCGGACCTGCGCGATCATCCGCGGCCCATACCAGACAGCCTGCGCCTGTTGGTGACGGGCAGCGAACGCGTGCCGCCCGCAGCCTTCCGCGAATGGCAGCGCCTGGCCCCTGGCGTCCGGTTCGTCAACGCCTATGGCCCGGCCGAAGCCACGGTGACCAGTACCCTGTGGCAGGGATCGTCCCTGTCCGCCGGGTCCGAGGTTCCGATCGGTCGTCCCGCCGGCCATGCCCGCGTCGTGCTGCGCGCGCCGGACGGTACGCCCACGCCTGTGGGTGGCGAGGGAGAGATCGTGATCGGCGGTCAGGCCGTCAGCGGCGGCTATCTGGACGATCCTGATTCGACCGCACGGGCGTTCACGGCAGACGCCGGAGGCCGGCTGTATCGCAGCGGCGATCTGGGCCGCTGGTCGGCGGACGGGCAGCTGATGTTCCTGGGGCGCGAGGATCGGCAGGTCAAGCTGCGCGGCCAGCGGATCGAACTGGGCCAGATCGAAAGCGCCCTGGCGGCACGACCCGGCGTCCTGCAGCTGTTCGTGGACCTGGACAAGGGACCGCCGGCACGCCTGCTGGGCTGGATCGTCATCGAGGATGGCACCGACATCGACCAGGTCGCGCGCGATCTGCGCGACCAGCTGCCTGCCTATATGGTGCCACGGCTGATGGCGGTCGATGATCTGCCGGTCACCGCGAACGGCAAGATCGCGCGGGACCTGCTGCCCCGTCCCGCCGCAGCCGGGCCCGTGGCCGGACCCGGCCATGCCGAACCGCAGGTCCTGGCCGTGGCTGCCTGCATGGCCAATGTGCTGGACCTGGCCCATGTCGGACCAGATGACGACTTCTACGACCTTGGCGGGGATTCCCTTCTGGCGTTGCGCCTGATCAGCCTCGTGCGAAGCCGCACCGGACTGCGCCTGCACACGGCCGATGTCATGCAGGCCCCCACGCCCAAAGGGCTGGTCCGCCTGCACCGCACGACCCCGGATCGGCCCCGCTATCTGATCCCGACCCAACCCCTGGGACATAACGTTCCGATCATCGGCGTCCATGTTCTGGGCCGCAAGCAGGCACTGTTCCGGCCCCTGTCGGACGCGCTTGGTCCCGACTATCCGGTGCTTGGCCTGACGGTCGGCGTTCCCGAAGGCGGACTGGACGTCCGCGTCGAAGCCGTTGCCCGTACCTATCTGGAGGAGCTGGACCAGCACCTGCCGGGGCAGCCGGTCTGCCTGGTCGCGGTGTCGATGGCGTCGTATTTCGCGCTGGAACTGGCGCAGCAGTTGCGCCGCGCGGGGCGCGAGGTGCCCCTGCTGGTGGTGCTGGACGCCGCGGGCCCCGGCGGACGGCCCTCGGTCCGAGGCTGGGCCAAGCTGCGGGCGCATCTGGGCCAGCTGCGCCGCCACGGCCTCCGCCATATCGTCGAAACGCTGGACAACCGCCGACCCCACGAACAGCCCGAGGTGCGCGACCTGCTGCCGACCGACGGCGAAGGTCCGACCGTCGACATGGCCCAGCTGATCGAGGCGAACGTGCAGGCCGTGATCCATTACAACCCCCAGCCCTATGATCGGCCCATCGCGATCTTCCGCGCCGATGCCAGCTTCTGGGATTCCCCGGAGGGCAAACGTCAGGGGTTGGGCTGGGCGCAGATTGCGGCGGGCGGGTGGACCCTTCACGACCTGCCGGGAACGCATCTGTCGATCCTTGAGCCGGGCAATGTCGAGGTGCTTGCCGACCATCTGCGCAGACTTCTGCCGCCGACGCCGACCGCCACCCCCGTGAAGGAGCCATGATGCAATTCGCAATCGGCGACGACCGCGTCGCCCTGACCGTGCCGGACCGCCAGGCGCTGCTGTCGATCGTCGAAACCCGGCTGGCGGCCGGTCAGGGTTTTGCCTTGGCGACGATGAATGTCGATCATCTGGAAAAGCTGCGCAGCGACGCCGATTTCCGCACGGCCTATGCGCAGCACGACCTGATCGTGGCGGACGGCAATCCGGTCGTCTGGCTGGCGCGGCTTGGCGGACAGCGGGTGTCGCTGGTGCCAGGATCGGACTTGGTGCAGCCATTGTGCGCGCTGGCTGCCCGCCTGGACCGCGGCGTGGCCATTCTGGCCGGCACCGAGGAGGGCGGACAGGATGCTGCCCGCCGCCTGATCGCCGCGCATCCCGGACTGACCGTCAGCCTGGTCGCTGCCCCCGGCTTCCCTTTCGATCCCCACGGTGCCGAGGCCGACGCCCTGCTTGACCGCCTGAACGCCAGCGGCGCCTCTCTGTGCCTGCTGGCCCTTGGCGCCCCGCGGCAGGAGATCCTGGCCGCGCGTGGGCGCAGGGTCTGCCCGCAGGTGGGCTTTGCCTCGGTCGGGGCGGGCATCGATTTCGTCACGGGCAAGCAGCGCCGCGCCCCGCGGTTGTTCCGGGAAGCCCGCATGGAATGGCTGTGGCGCGCCGCGCTGAGCCCCAAGCGGTTGGGCCCGCGCTATGTCCGCGGCGCGCTGATCCTGCCGGGACATGCCCTGCGCGCCCTGCGTGAAAGACCCCGGCAGTCATGACCGGCATGCTGGTCATGGTGCCCTCGGTCCACGTGATGATGCGTGACGGGCAGATGTGGATGGACGACAAGTTCGTGGCGGGCCTGCACCTGTTTGCGCGCGAATGGGGCGGCCCGACCCGTGTCGTGCTGCGGCAGGGATCGGCGACGCTGCCCTTTGCCAGCCCGGTGACGGCCGCGGACCTGCCCGGAGAGCTGCGCCTGATCGCCCAGGATGCGCCCATCTCAGCCGAGGATCTGCGCGGCGCGCAGGTGGTGCTGGGCACGGCCGACGACCATCGGCAGCTGGATCTGGCCCCCCTGTGCGGCGCGGTTGGGGCGCGGCTGGTTTATGCGATCGAATACCCGCTGCAGACCCGCCTGGCCGTCGCGCGGCTGGACCTGGCGCGCCGCCCGTTGCGTCTGGCCCGGTCGGTCCAGTGGCTGCTGACGCAGGAGTTGCGGCTGCGCCGTGCGCTGCGGTCAGCGCACGGGGTGCAGGCCAACGGTTATCCAGCGATGGCGGCCTATGGGGGGCTGAACGACGACACATGCCTCTATCTGGACAATCGGTCAGAGCGGGAGACCATGGCCACGGCTTCAGAAATGCAGGCCCGCGCGGGGTGGAACGGGTCGCTGCGGATCGTCCATGCCGGCCGGTTGATCGCGATGAAAGGCACGCAGGACCTGATCCCCACCGCCATCGCGCTGCGCGAGCAGGGCGTGGATTTCCGCATGGACATCTTTGGCGCCGGCGACATGCGGCAGGCGATCGCGGACGACGTGGCGCGGCATGATCTGGGCGGGACGGTTCATCTGCATCAGCCGGTCGATTTCGCCACCAGCCTGGTGCCGTGGATGCGCCGGAACGCAGATCTGTTCTTGGCCCCGCACAGGCAGTCCGACCCCTCGTGCAGCTATCTGGAGGCGATGGGCTGCGGTGTGCCCGTTCTGGGCACGAACAACCGGATGTGGTCTGAACTGGCGCGCCAATCCGGCGGCGGTTGGGTCATGCCGATGGGACAGCCCAGGAAGGCCGCCAACATCATCGCGGGGCTGAACCGGGCGGCGATCGCCAAGGCCTCGGCCCACGCGTTGGAGTTTGCGCAGGCCCATGACTTCCACAGCGAGTTCAGGCGCCGCATGGATCACTTGCACCGCGTGGCGGCAAAACCTGCCTAGACCAGCAGAACCGCGGCCAAGATCAGCCCGACCGCGCCGAAGGTCAGGTCGTGCAGACCATCCCATGCCCCGTGCTTGCGGGCGATGCGCACCAGCATCGGATAGGCCAGGATGGCCGCCAGCGCCTGCCCTGCCAAGGCACCCGGAATGCCCGCCTGGATGCCACCAAGGGTGAACAGGCTGAGAAACAGCACCGCGCGCACCAGCGTGACCCAGAAGAACCCGCGGGAGTCCCCTCCGGCCAAGGCGGCCTGGTCATAGCTGAGACCGATCAACGACGGAATGCTGGCCAGCGCGATCAGCGTCACCAGCGGCCCCGCACTGGCATAGCGCGGATCATAGAGCAGCACGACGAGATGTTCCCCGAATGTCGCCAGTAGCGCCAGCAGCAGCATGAAGCTGCCCGTCAGCGCGGCGCGCACGATGCGCACGCGACGCATGTGCCCGGCACTGGGATCCTCGAACGCGGTACGATAAAGCGGGATCATCACGCGGGATATCACCGTCGTTCCCAGCATCAGCGGAAAGCTGGCCAGAAAGAACGCGATGTTGTAAATGCCCAGCTGCGTCAGCGTCAGCAGGCGCGCCAAGACCGCCTTATCGCCCTGAGAGATCACGAAGCCCACCACGGTCGACGGCATGATCCATTTGCCGAAACGCACCAGTTCGGCAACACAATCCGGGTCCCACCGGAACCGGTTTGCCGGGCCCGGCATCCAGTAGCTGACCATCAGCACCTTGACCACCGACCCCAGGATCAGCCCGATCACCAGCGCCCAGGCCGATTCCAGCATGGCGGCCAGCCCGATGGTGATGATCGTGGTCACCGCCGCGGTCGCCAGTTCCACGATGGTCAGGCGACCCATCTGCAGATGACGGTTCGCGGTCTCGATCTTCGTGGGCAGCAGGCCATAGATCATCGCTGTGGTTCCCGCGACGGGCAGGAACCAGACCAGTTCGGGCACCCCGTAGAAGGACGCCGCCGGCACCGCCAGGATGCAGCAGCCCAGCCACAGGATCACCCCACGGATGGCCTGCATGGTAAAGGCCGTGTCCAGAAAGGTTCGGTCGTCGCCCCGCCGGCTTTGCAGGATGGCCGGGGTGATCCCCACGTCCGAAAAGTTGTTCAGGCCCTGGATGATGACCATGATCAGGGTCATCAGGCCGAACACCTCGGGGAACAGGAGACGGGTCAGTACCAGGTTCGAGGCCAAGCGGATCGCCTGGATGCCCCCGAAGCTGATCATCGTCAGGGCCGAGCCGCGGAAGGCCCGTTGGGCAAGCCCCTGCCCCGTGAACAGCGATCCGATCATTGCGCGCATGGTCGTCAGTGCCGCCCGATCTGCATGATGTCCCAGATCCTGTCGGCCGTGTCCTCATACGCGGCGGCAAAGTCGGGATTAATCGTGTCGGGCAGCGACAGTCCCGACGGCGGCCGCGCGCCATAGAGATCGGCATAGGTGATCATCGCCGCCAGCAGATAGATCGTCTCGGTCCCGTGGGGCGACAGGTCGGAAAACAGCGCATCGGGCGCGATGGCCGACAGCGGCGCCTCGGACAGCAGGCGTGCCATCACGCGACCGACCGGCAGCAGGCTGATGTCGGCATCGGGACGCACCCCCGCAAGCCGCGCGACATAGTCGTCGTACCAGCGGGCATAGCCGTTCTGCGCGTGGCGGTAATACCGCTGCATCTCGGCCGGTTCGGGCGGGAAATCATCGGCAAAGGGGTGCAGGTCGGCCCACCCTTCGTAGATCAGGATGCGCGGCGCGTCGGTGTTCTGCACGACCCAGTCCAGGACGGTGACTGTTGCGCCATAAGGGGACTGGCGGTCGGGGTTGTCGCCCGGATAGCGCTTGTCCGCACGGCCGTATTGAATGAAATTCTCGGGGTTCAGGATGATCGTGTCGAACCGCGCCGAGGCAAAGGGCTGATCCGGATTCCAGGCGGGGGTGACCGTATCGAACGACCAGTTCGGAACCGGCGGCAGTTCTGCCGCGAATTCGCGCGGAAAGCCGAAGCGTCCGTCCAGCGCCAGATCGCGCCCGTCATGCCGGGCCATCTCGGCCAGCCAATGGGGGACGGTCGTCTCGTCCGTGTCGGTCAGGTGATGGATAAGGCTGTTGCCGAAGACGAACACGCGGGCGCTGTCACGTTCGGGCACGGGTTCGGCTGTAACAGGCGAGGGCACGGACAGGCCAAGGGCGGCAAGGGCGGAATACAGGATGTGCTTCATGTCGTCTCTTTCAGGCTGGTCGGTTCCGGGGCCAGGACGATTGGTCTGGCGGCGGGTTTCAGCAGCAGCAGGTCCAGGACACGGCGCCGCAGCGATCGGCCCGGCAGGATCTGGCGATCCCCCAGGACGGTCGCGCCGTGCAGGGCCGGATCATCGTTCAACGCCAACGCCGCGCCCAGGGCTGCGACCCGATCGGGGCCATGTTCGGGATCAAGGTCAGGCACCCACTCGGTCACGACGATGCCGGGCAGACGGCCGCCGACCTCGACCGACAGGGTCCGGGTCAGGATGTCTGCCCCGGCCTGCGCGACAGCGAACCCCAGGTTGCCGGGCAACGGGGGACGCGGCACCGGGCGGGCAATGTTGATGATGCGGCCGCGCCCCTGCGCGACCATGCCGGGCAGGAACGCGGCCGTCACGTTGATGCGCCCGCACAGGTTCACCTGCACCTGATGGCACACATCCTCGGCCCGGGCGGACAGGAAATCCTCGCGGCGATGGATCGCCGCGGCATGGATCAGAATGGTGACCGGACCAAGTTCGCCCTCGATCCTCTGCGCCAGGTCGCGCATGGCCTGGGCGTCGGTGACGTCGCCCTGCAGCGTCTGGAACAGCCCCTCGGCCGGGCGCGGGTGGCGGGATACGCCCCGCACCGTCATCCCATGCGCCGCCAGGTGACGCGCAATAGCGTGGCCCAGATCCGTGCTGCTGCCGGTGATGACGGCGACCCCGCTCATGGCGCGGCCTTCAGCCGCCGGGCCATCGCATCGGCCACCCGCAAGGCGTTCGCCACGATGGTCATGCCCGGGTTTACCCCGGTCGAACTGGGCATGAAGCTGGCATCGGCGACGAACAGGTTGTCCAAGTCATGCGCCTTGCAGTCGCGGTCCAGGACGCCTTGGCGTGGATCGTCCGAAAAGCGAAGGGTGCCGCAGGGATGCGCGATGTTCAGTTCGGGCGCATGGCTGAGCCACAGGGATCGGACCCCGCGCAGGCGCCGCTTGAGCAGTTTGCGGAACCGCAGGCGACGGGCCAGAAGCTCTCCGGACATGCGGTATTCGTAGATGATCGTGTCGGGCCGCGCGGGGTCGTGCCGGACGCGGTTGTTCTCGTCCGGCAGGTCCTCGATGATCCCGGCAAAGACGCGGGCATCTCCCAGAAGCTTGGCCGCGGTCAGCGCGGGCAGGCGCAGCAGCTCATGACCGATGCGCAGGTGTCTGAAGGGCGAGGCCTGATACCGCTGACGCAGCACGTAGAGGATGTTTCCGTAATCGGCGGGCAGGCCCAGGGACTGGAACAGCCCCATCCGATCGGGCCCGTCCCGGTACAGGTCACGCAGCGAAAAGGTCTTGAGCGGTCCGGGCGAGCTGACGGGCGCGTTTCGCGGGGGCCAGATGGCGATGCGTTCGTTGATGTGGAACATCAGGCCCCGACCCACCAGGCCGCTGGAATTGCCGCAGCCGTCGGGCCAGTACTGGGTGCTGGAGGCCAACAGCAGGCGCGGCGACGACAGGCTGCCCCCGGCAAGCACGAAGGCCCGCGCTGACAGCAGATGCTCGACTCCGTCGCGGCGGACGCGCAGGTGCGTGACCGTCCCGGCATCACCCTGCAGCGACAGGGCATCAGTGCCGTCCAGCACCGCGGCGCGCCCCGTGGCAAGGGCGGGCAGGACGCCCGCCGACCGACCGTCCATCTTGCAGTCGCGGGGGCACTTGCGGCCGATGCACTCGCGACATCCCTCCAGCTGGCGGATGCCAAGGTGCGCGCGATAGGGGTGCAGCCCTGCCCTCTCCAGCGCCTGGCCCAAGGCTTCGTCCCGCGCGGCCAGCGGGCGCGGGGCCGCCAGGGGCGCTGCCGGTTCGCCCAACGGGTCCTGGCTGCCGTTGACGGCCATCACGTCGCGCGCACGGTCGTACCAAGGCGCGAATTCATCATAGCCCACCGGCCAGCCGCCCGTCGGATGCGGCAGGTCGGGGACGGATTCCATGTCGTGGCGTTCGGGCTGTTCCATGGCTGCGGCATAGAAGACCGAGGTGCCGCCGACGCCCACACCCTGCGCGCCCCAGCCAACCGACGTGGCACCGTCCACCGTCGATTCCACCGGCACCGGCCAGCAGCCGAACATCTGCCGCGCGAACGGGTCGTCATAGCCGCATTCCTGGCCGTTCTCGGCCAGGCGGGGGCCGGTGGACCCCTTTTCGACGAACAGCACCGAAAGGCCCGCCTCGGCCAAGGCACGACCGCAGAGGCCACCGCCCAGGCCGGCGCCGACGATGATCACGTCCCAGGATCTGTTCAGAAGTTCGTCCACGTGCCCTCGATTGTCAGGGGTTTGAATGGCCGGGGGCCGGATGCCGCAGATGCGCCACGCGGTTCCGCGACCCGCATCGGGGCGACAGGGGAATGCGCGCGCCCGGTCATCCGATCACCGTCTTCATCGCCCGCCGCGCGGCGGGGGCCGGGGCGGCCTGCCTGGCTCCGACGGGCATGCCGCGGGCCGCCAGCCCCGCCAGGGCACCCGCGCTCATCCAGGTCAGAGGAGTGACGGTCGCATTGGGGATCAGGTCCACCAGGCTTGCCGCCATGATCAGGGCCAGGCCGGCGGTCCAGCGGTCGACCGGACCGGACCGCGTCGCCAGCCACAGCCGGATCACCGAACCGCACAGCAGGCCGAAGATCGACAGATAGCCCAGGATGCCGCTGATGGTCATCACCACCACCCAGTATCCGTCGCTGACGCTGGTGTACTCTCCCGAGATCGGATCGATCTCGAGGTTGCGGCCCCATCCGCCCCAGCCCGCCAGCGGCTTCTGCGAGGCGCGGTCCAGCAGCACCTGTTCGTTCATGAAACGGAACTCCAGGGACCGGCCCCGTTCGGCATCCATCGACAAGGCAAAGTCGCGAATCGCGTCGGTGGGCATCACACCCAGCCAAAGCGCCAGCGGATAAGCCATCACCACCGCGGCCAGCGCCGCGGCGATGCTAACCTGCAGGCGCGGCGGCGTCATCAGCACCAGCGGCACGAGAAGCATTCCGTAGATGATCGATGCTGCGCTTTTGCACAGCACCAGAACCACCAGAAGATAGGCCAGGACGGCCATGTTGCGCGTCCGCGCCTGCGCATCCCCGTCGCGCAGCGCCACCGCGGCGCAGATGACAGCGGTCACGACCAGGATCGCGACCCACAGGCCGTGTTCCAGGAAGACCATCGGGCGGAAGCCGCCATAGCGGATCGTCTGGCTAAAATCATGCGCGAAAAAGCCGTAGATCCAGACGTTCAGCTGCGGGCTGACCCGAATCTCCAGCAGCATCGGCAGGGAATAGGCCAAGGTCGCCAGCGTCAGCGCCACCATCCAGGCCCGGATGCCGTCTGTTGACGACAGGACCAGATACCCCAGCAGGAAGGGCAGCAATGTCAGCACGGTGTTGATCGTGCCGTTGAGCGCGTCGAACAGACCCAGGCCGGGACGATAGGTGATCCCCTCGATCAGCGGTTCGGGATTGGTGGCCACCGTCAGGGTCGGGGTGACCATCGCCAGGACGGTCAGGATGACGACCCAGCCCTCCAGCCGGATCCAAGGCATCGGAAAGCGGTCGCGCAGCATCACCGCACCCAGCATCGCGCACAGGGACGGGATCGCATGTTTGTCCAGGGTCGGCAGAATCGGCAGGTCGATCCCCACCACCGGCGGCAGCAGCAGGTATCCCAGCAGCGGCACCCAGATGAGCGCCTGTCGGGGCGTCAGCCGCGAGAACAGCATCGCCGCCACGGCCGGCCACGCTGCCAACATGATCAGCGACAGACTGTTGCCCATGTCTTCTCCCAGCTTGAACGTCACGCTTAAGGGGAACGATGACGTGAATCCACAGGAATTAGCGTAAATTCCCATGCAACATTCCGTCAGCTTTGATAATCATCCCATTGTAAGGTTTCAGTGGTGGATTGCGGACCGCGCTCAGCGCAGGGTTGTAATCCGGAAGAACAAGGAAGACGGGCTTGACCGATACGCCGATCAACATGCGTGACATCGCCATCGTGGGCTTTGGTGTCGATCTTCCCGGCGCGTCCGACCCCCGGCAGTACTGGCAGAACCTGCGCGACGGGGTCGAATCGATCATCCATCTGACGCCGGAGGAGCTGCGCGCCGCCGGCGAGACGGAATCACGGATCAGCCATCCCGATTACGTCCCCTTTGCCGCCCGGCTTGACGGGTTCGATCATTTCGATGCCGAGTTCTTCGGCCTCAGCCCCAAGGATGCGGCGGTGATGGACCCCCAGCACCGCAAGTTCCTGGAGACCTGCTGGCATGCGCTGGACCATGCCGGGCACCGGCCCGACAGCCTGGGCATGGTCGGGGTCTGGGCGGGCTGCGGGATGGGCAGCTACTTTTCCGTCAACATCTGCTCGAACCGCGACCTGGTCGAGGAAACGGGCATGTTCCTGCTGCGCCATACCGGCAACGACAAGGATTTCCTGTCCACCCGGGTCAGCCACATCTTCGACCTGCGCGGGCCAAGCGTATCCGTGCAGACGGCCTGTTCCACCTCGCTGGTGGCGGTCCATTCGGCATGCCAGGCGCTGCTGGCGGGCGATTGCGACGCGGCGCTTGCCGGCGGCGTCACGATCGAGCTGCCGCAGGGCCGGGGATATATCTACAAACCGAACGAAATCCTGTCGCCGGACGGTCATTGCCGCGCCTTCGATCACCGCAGCCAGGGCACCGTCTTCGGCAGCGGCGCGGCGGTCGTGCTGCTGCGCCGCCTCTCGGACGCGATCGCGGACGGCGACCACATCTGGGCGGTGATCCGGGGCAGCGCGATCAACAACGACGGTTCGGCCAAGGCCGGCTATCTGGCCCCCTCGGTCGAGGGGCAGGCGGCCGCCATGGCCGAGGCGCATCTGATTGCGGGCGTCGACCCCTCGACCATCGACTACGTCGAATGCCACGGAACGGGCACCAGCCTGGGCGACCCGATCGAGGTCGCGGCCCTGGCCGAGGCCTTTGCCCTGGGCCAGGGGGGCGGTCGGACCGGCATCGGGTCGGTCAAGACGAATATCGGCCATACCGACACCGCCGCAGGCACTGCCGGTCTGATCAAGGTCGCCCTGTCGCTGCATCACCGCGAAATCCCGCCCAGCCTGGGATACGAGGCGCCGAACCCGGTGATCGATTTTGACTCGACCCCCTTCCACGTCGTCGCCACGCGCGAGCCTTGGCCCGCGCACCCGGACCGCCCGGGCCGGGCGGCGGTGAACTCGCTTGGCGTGGGCGGCACGAACGCGCATGTCGTGGTCGAGGAGGCGCCCCCTGCCCCGCCCTCGGAACCCTCCGACTGGCCGGTCCAGCCGCTGATCGTGTCGGGTCGCACCCGCGCCGCGCTGGATGCCAACGCGGCGGCGCTGGCCGCGTGGCTGCGCGACCATCCCGACGCCAACCTGGCCGATGTGGGGTTCACCCTGCAACAGGGGCGCAAGCTGTTCGACAAGCGCCGCGTGCTGGTCGCCGCCGATGCGACCGAGGCGGCCGAGCTGCTGGAAACCGGCAACACCCGCCGGGTCTTCAACCACGACCGTATGACGGCGGCGCCCAAGGCCGCCTTCCTGTTCCCCGGCGGCGGCGCACAATCGATCCACATGGCGCGCGGCCTGTACGAGACCGAGCCGGTCTTCCGCGACTGGATGGACCGCGGCCTTGCCGTGCTGGAACGCCTGACCGACCGCGACCCCAGGGCGCTGTGGCTGCCCGAGCCGGGCCAGGAACAGGCGGCGACCGAGGCGTTGAACCGCCCGTCGGTCCAGCTTCCGCTGATCATGATCGTCGAATACGCGCTGGCGCAGCTGTGGATCAGCTGGGGTGTCGTCCCGCAGGCGCTGGCCGGTCATTCGATGGGCGAGAACACTGCCGCCTGCCTGTCGGGGGTGATCGGGTTCGAGGACTGCATCGCGCTGGTGGAACTGCGCGGGCGACTGTTCGACCGCATCGCGCCGGGGGGCATGCTGAGCGTGCCACTGCCCGCGGCAGAGCTGATGGCCGAGGCGGGCGACGACCTGGATCTGGCCTGCGACAACGCCCCCGGCCTGTCGGTGGTGTCCGGCCCCCGCGACCGGATCGACGCGCTGCAGGCGACGCTGGTCGCGCGCGGCATCGACTGTCAGCGCGTGGCGATCGACATCGCCGCCCATTCGCGGATGCTGGAACCGATCTTGCCGGAATTCGAGGCCTTCCTGCGCAGCATCCCGCTGTCCGCGCCAAGCATCCCGATCCTGTCGAACCGCACCGGCACCTGGATGACGGACGCACAGGCCACCGACCCGCGCTATTGGGTCGATCACCTGCGCCACCATGTCGATTTCGCGGGCTGCATCGCCACGCTGCGCGAGGATCCCGCGCGCCTGTTCGTCGAGGTCGGCCCCGGCCGCGCCATGTCTGCCCTAGCGCAGGCCAATGGCGCAGCACCCGACCGGGTGATCAGCACCCTGCGCCATCCCGACCACGCAATCGAGGATGACGCCTTCTTCCTGAACGCGTTCGCGCGGCTTTCGGCCACCGGGCTGGCGCTGGACTGGTCGCCGATCTGGGGCGAGGGTCGCCGCCGGGTGCCGCTGCCGGGCTATGTGTTCCAAAGCAAGCGTTACTTCATCGAACCGGCATCGTCCGACGCCTCCTATGCCACGACCGACGACGCGCCGCTGGCCATCCCGGAATCGCAGGGCTGGGCATGGCGGCCGTCCTGGAGGCTGTCGGCCCCCGACATCGAACTGGGCGCCGATGGCCGTCCGCACGCCGCGGCGGAACGTTGGCTGATCCTGGCAGACGAGACCGGATTGGCGACCCGCGTGGGCACGCAACTGCGCGATGCCGGGCATGAGGTGATCTGGCTGCGCCCGGGCGACTGTTTCGCGCAGACGGAAGAATCCGACTTCATCGTCGCGCCAGAGAATGGCGCATCCGATTTCGAGCTGCTGATCGCCGCGCTGGTGGCGCAGAACCGGCTGCCGCAGCGGATCGTCAGCTTCTGGCTGGTGCCCGATGCCGGGCGGCAAGGCGCGCGGGCTGGCTTCAGCGCCTTCCATCGCCATCTGGAACAAGGCTTCAACACTGCGCTGCACCTGATCCGGGCTTTGGCGAACGAGGGCGGCGGGCAAGAGATCGACTTTGTCGCCATCACCTCGGACGCCGTGCGGGTGGGGGCCGAAAAGATCGAGGCCCCCGAAAAGGCCACCATCCTGGGACCCCTGGCCGTGGGCATGCGCGAATTCCCGTGGCTGTCGGCGCGCAGCATCGACGTGCAGACGCGCGGCGACCAGACCGCACTGGCCCAACGCCTGGTCGAGGATCTGCTGGACCCTGCGCCCCCGGCCCGCGCCGCATGGCGCGACGGTCGCCGCCTGGCGCGCCATCTGGTGCCGGCCGCGCTGCCCGCGC
>NZ_JXYF01000034.1:0-46934 GCF_000967735.1 Paracoccus sp. S4493 | reverse complement strand
ATGCACGCAACAAGAAAATGGCGCCCCCGCATGAATAACTTCATAAATAACTGATTATGAATGATTTTTATCAAGTGATTTCCGCTTTCATCTGCTTTGCAGCACAGAATCAGGTTCGCCGCCAGACCGACTCACGAGCCCTTACCCGCATCTGGCATACGGTCGGCGCCCCCCCCCGATGCGGCTCCACCTTGATTAATATGCGGCGCGGGCCTAGATTTGAGTTGTGGCGGGCTTCTGCTCTTCCCGCGTATGGCCAAATTTCCACTGGCCTATAAGTTTTCCGAGGGCGCTGGCTCTGTCGTGACCCAGGTCACGTTACCCGGTGCCCACCTGATATATCAGGCTTTCGGGAAATCTGTCGCCGTCGCGGTCGCTGCGGTTCCCGCCACACCCTCCCCACTCCCATCCATGCGGCACCTCTCTCAGCAGAAGACGTTCGTCCGCTACAGTCCTGTCGAAGCCATGGCTCAATACGCAAAAGGGCGGCCCGAGGGCCGCCCTTTCGTCATCCAATCATCCCGTGGGATGGATCAGAAGCCATAGACCACTGCCAGACCGACGGTGTTGTCGGTGCGGATCGCACGGTCTTCCTGGTATTCGCTGGTGTAGCTCACACGGGTCGCCAGCTGTTCGGAGACGCGGAAGTTCACGCCGAACTCGTTGGTGATCACGTCCGAGGAGTCTTCGGAACCCAGGTAGTCGGTATCGTTCGTGATGAAGATATTGTCGTTGAAGCGATGGTACAGACGCGACGACGCAATGTAGCCGACCGAAGTGTCCGAAGAATCTGCGACCGGGGTGCCATCAAAGGTCGCGCCCAGTTCCTGCGCACCCGTCTTGGTGTAGCGCACACCAACGCCAGCCTGAACTCGCCAAGTGGTCTGTTCGGAGTTCAAGATGCGGTAGCCGGGACCGAAGCCCAGGAACGCGTCGGTGCGGAAGTCGTCGAATTCAGCGGCGAAATCTTCATCGGTCTGCGACGGGCTGTTGCGGACGCCGTCGACCAGACCGTTCTGGTTGATGCGGCCCAGGGCGAAAGCGTACAGCTGGTCGTTGAAATAGTACTGCGCGTCATAGATCGCGGCGACGTCTTCTTGGTCCTTGTTGCCGAAATCGTCTTCACCGAATTCCAGCGACAGGCCCACGCTCTGCGCGAACACGCCCTGGTTGTAGTTCACGCGACCACCAATCGCCAGATCCTGGTTGTCGGTGTTGCCGGTGCGGCCGGTGTAGCTCAGCGACATGTTGCCGAACAGGCCCTGGCGACGGTCGGCGGGGCCGAAGCGGTCAGCGTCGTTGTCACGGTCGAACGCGTCGGTCACATCTTCTTCGATGTCGGTGATGCGGTCGTTGATGGCCGACACGCCGGCAGCGTCGGCGCCGGTCGCGATCTCGGATTGCGCGAATGCCGGAACCGACAGGGCGGCCAGGATTGCGGCGGTGCTGGTCAGCAGCGTAACTTTTTTCATTTTCGTCGTCCTCACGAGCTGAGTAGGATTGTCCCGGCCCCGTTCCGGGCACCAGAGCATCTCTGCTGGGACATCAATTAGCGCCCCCCCCTTTCGGTTCAAAGCCCACCGCATTTCTTCTGCAAGTCGCGCAATCGTGAGCATGCTTGGATCTTGACAGAAAACGGCGAAACCTTGCCGAAAACGAGGTGTAATGTTTGGTGATGCAACTTTTTCGCGACTTGACGAACGTACTTGGAACGTGACGTTTTTATGGGTTTCGTTCGCTTCCATCACTCAAGCTTAGAAAAACAACCTACTGAAACATCCGCGTGATTGCCTCAATATTGGGCAAGATATTGACGGCGTTCAGGCATCATAAATGTTGCACAGATGCCACGATCCCGCTGTCAGAATGACACGACGTGCAAGGCGTCTGTCAAGCGATTGAACCCGTCCGTCCAATGAAAACGGCCCGGATCAGGGATCCGGGCCGCATCGTCATGACGGGACTGTCCGTCAGCCAAGGGAATCAGGTTTGAAGTCACGCGCCATGTGGTCCAGCACGGCATTCACGAAGCGCGCCTCGCGGCCGTCCGGAAAGAAGGCCTGCGTCAGCCGGACGTATTCGGTGATGACCACCTTGGCGGGTGCACGTTCGGCCACCAGTTCGGCGCCAGCGGCGCGGAACACGGCGCGCAACACCGGATCGATCCGGTCGATGGGCCATTTCGCCACCAACCCGCGGTCGGTGGCCTGGTCGATCTTGGACTGCCACATGACGACGTCGTCGACGATGCGGGTGAACAGCGCCTCGTCGGCCTGATCGGTCGGGCCGTCGCGGTCGTCGAAATCGATGCGGAAGTTCTGGAATTCGCGCGTGACACGGTCTGCGGACTGACCCGCGGCCTCCATCTGGAACAGCGCCTGCACGGCGTACATCCGCGCCGCGCTGCTGAGGGCGCGCCGGTCGGGCCGCTTGTCCTGGTCGTGGTCGGTCATGCCTTGCCCTGCCCTTCAAGTTCGCCGGCCAAGCGGATCACGTCATGGGCCCCAGCCTTTTGCGGTGTCGCCGCCCAACGGCGCGCAAGTGCCACCAGATGCAGCGCGGCCGCCGCGGCGCCCCCGCCCTTGTTCTGACCCGCCGGGTCCGCGCGGACCTGGGCTTGGGCCATCGTCTCGACCGTCAGGATGCCGTTGCCAAGACAGACGCCCTGCAGCCCCAGCAGCGTCAGCGCGCGGGAGCTGTCGTTGCAGACGGTATCGTAATGCGTGGTCTCTCCGCGGATGACGCAGCCCAGGGCCACGAAGCCGTCATACTGACCGCTGCGGGCGGCAAGGCCCACGGCGGTGGGGATCTCCAGCGCGCCGGGCACCTCGATCACGTCAAGGCTGGCGCCCGCGGCATCCACCGTGGCGCGGACCCCCGACAGCAGGCCGTCGGTGATGTCCTTGTAATAGGGTGCCACGACCGCCAGCAGGCGCACCGGAGCATCCAGACGCGGCAGCGCCAGTTCGTGATGTTGCGTGTTCGAGGCCATGTACCTAGTCCTTGGGGATAGGCCGGGTGGAATGGATGGAAAGGCCGTAGGCGTCAAGCCCAACCACCTTCACCGGCGCCGAATTGGTCAGCAGGATCAGGTCCGACAGGCCAAGGGCAGACAGGATCTGCGCGCCCAGGCCGTATTGACGCAAGGTATGCGGCCCGACATCGCCCGGATCGGCGATCGCATGGGACAGGTCGCGGATCAGCACGACGACGCCCCGCCCCTCGTCGGCGATGGCCTGCATCGCCGCGGGCAGGCTGCCCGCGCTTTCGCGCCCGACGCCCAGCACATCGTGCAGCGGGTCCAGCGCGTGCATCCGCACCAGCACCGGCTCGGGGGTCGTCAGATCGCCCTTGGTCAGGACGATATGCTCGCTGCCCTGCGTCTCGTCCGCAAAGACCCGCATCATCCAGTCGCCGCCATGGGCGGAATGAACCGCCTTCTGCGACCGCTCGGCGATCAGGTTGTCGTGGCGGCGGCGATAGCGGATCAGGTCGCTGATCGTGCCGATCTTCAGCCCGTGGCGCTGCGCGAAATCGACCAGGTCTGGCAGGCGTGCCATGCTGCCGTCGTCATTCATGATCTCGCAGATCACGCCCGACGCGTTCAGCCCGGCCAGGCGGGAAATGTCGACCGCAGCCTCGGTGTGGCCCGCGCGGACCAGCACGCCCCCGTCGCGGGCGCGCAGCGGAAAGATGTGGCCCGGCGTCGCGATATCGGGCGCGCCCTTGGTCGGGTCGATCGCCACGCTGATCGTGCGTGCACGGTCGGCGGCGCTGATGCCGGTGGTGACGCCTTCGCGCGCCTCGATGGACATGGTGAAGGCGGTCTCGTGCCGGCTGGAGTTCTTGGGGCTCATCAGCGTCAGGCCCAGGGTCTCGATCCGGTCAGCGGTCAGCGTCAGGCAGATCAGCCCGCGCCCATGCGTCGCCATGAAGTTGATGGCATCCGGTGTGGCCATCTGGGCGGGAATGCACAGATCGCCCTCGTTCTCACGGTCCTCGTGGTCGACCAGGATGAACATCCGGCCGTTGCGGGCCTCGTTGATGATGTCCTCGATCGGAGAAATGGCGGCCGACAGGTCGCGTTCGACGGGTCCGGGTTCTTCGAATTGCATCT
The DNA here is from genome assembly GCF_000967735.1 of Paracoccus sp. S4493. Taxonomy (NCBI): domain Bacteria; kingdom Pseudomonadati; phylum Pseudomonadota; class Alphaproteobacteria; order Rhodobacterales; family Paracoccaceae; genus Paracoccus; species Paracoccus sp. S4493. The sequence goes on along the minus strand of NZ_JXYF01000034.1, from coordinate 42,817 downwards.
GTTCGTCCTTCACGCAGGCGTCACGCGCCGATCGGTTGTCCGGCTTCGGCCAGCCGCGCGACATAGCGGGCCAGCGTGTCGATTTCCAGGTTCACGACATCGCCCACCGCCGCATCGCCCCAGGTGGTCACCTGCTGGGTATGCGGGATCAGGTTAATGCCGAAGCTGTTGCCCAAGACCTCGTTCACGGTCAGCGAGGTGCCGTTCAGCGTGACCGACCCCTTCTGCGCGATGAAGCGTGCCAGGTCCGCGGGCGCCTCGAAGGTCAGGCGCAGGCTGTCGCCGTCCTTCGCGGCGGCGCTGATCTGGGCCACGCCGTCGACATGGCCGCTGACGATATGGCCGCCCAGCTCGTCGCCGACGCGCAGCGCGCGTTCCAGGTTCAGACGCTGGCCCACGGACCAACCCTCGGCGCCGATGCTGGTCTTGGACAGCGTCTCGGCCGAGATGTCGACGTCGAACCAGTCCGGGCCCTTGGCCACGACCGTCAGGCAGACCCCGTCGCAGGCGATCGAGGCGCCCAGATCCACGCCCGCCATGTCATAGGCACAGCCGATGCGCGCGCGCATGTCGCCGCGCATCTCGACCGCGCGGACGATGCCGATATCCGTGATGATCCCCGTGAACATCGCAGCCCTTCCCTGATGATCCTGGTTCGAACTAGGCCATCGGCCCTGTCCGTTCAAGCACCAAGCCCCCGCCCCCGCGCCGGGCCGCTAAAGCTTGATGCACAAAATGATGGATCGGTGGGGCATGACATGGCATGTCTGACGCATGGCCCCAGGCATTGCGGCCGCCCCTCCTTTTCAAGTCGACCATGATTCAGACCGGCGTCACCCCCCTGCCCCAGACCTCGCACGCGCCGACGGGCCGCGTGTCCGCGCAGGGTGATCCGGTCTTCCTGATGCTGCAGGGGCCCCATGGTCCGTTCTTCGACCGCCTTGGACGGCTGCTGCGCGCGGCGGGGGCGGTGGTCTGGCGCTGCGGCTTCAACGCAGGGGATGAGTTCTTCTGGTCCGACCCGAAAAGCTTCATCCGCCATCAGGGCAGCGTCGACGACTGGCCCGACCATCTGGCGGCGATCCTGGACGACAAGGGCGTGACCGACATCGTCCTCTACGGCGATGTCCGCCCGATCCACGCCACCGCCCGCCGCCTGGCCGCAGCCCGCGGCCTGCGCGTCCACGTGTTCGAGGAAGGCTATCTGCGTCCCTACTGGGTCAGCTATGAACGTCAGGGATCGAACGGCAACTCGGTTCTGATGCGCATTCCGCTGGCCCAGATGCGTGCCGCGCTGCGCGAGCAGATCAACGAGGTGCGCCGCCCACCCGCCCATTGGGGCGATATGCGCCACCACAAATTCTATGGCGCCTTCTATCATTTCCTGATCCTGGTCGCGAATGGCCGGTACCGCGCCTATTCGGGGCATCGTGCGATCGGCGTCGTGCAGGAATTCCGCCTAAACCTGCGGCGGCTGGTGCTGGCCCCGGCCTACAACCTGGGCCGCGCACTGCAATGGCGGCGCCTGCGCCTGTCGGGCTGGCCCTACAACCTGGTCCTGATGCAGCTGGAACACGATTCCAACTTCTTGGGACATTCGCCCTTCACCCGAAACGCCCAGTTCGTCCGCACCGTGATTGACGGGTTCGCCCGCGCAGCCCCCCGACACCACCACCTGATCTTCAAGGCCCACCCGCTGGAGGACGGTCGCGCAGGGAACCGCGCCGCCATCCACGCGGCGGCTGCCGAACATGGGGTGTCGGACCGCGTACATTACGTCCGCGGCGGCAAGCTGGCCGAGATTCTGTCCCATGCCCGCGCCGTGGTCACCGTCAATTCCACCGCTGGCCAGCAGGCCCTGTGGCGCGGGATTCCGGTCAAGACCCTGGGCCGCGCCGTCTATGACAAGCCGGGGCTGGTGTCCGAGCAGACGCTGGAGGAGTTTCTGGCCGATCCTGACGCCCCGGATCCGCAGGCCTACCGCGTCTTTCGCGACTATCTGCTGCAGACCAGCCAGATCCCCGGCGGCTTCTATGCCAGTCGGTCGCGCGCCCACGCGCTGCGCCTGGTGGCCGACATGCTGCTGTCGCCGGACGACCCCTACCAAGCCCTGGCGACCGGCCGAATCCTGCCGCGGCAGCAACTGGCGGACCGCCATGGCTGAAAGGCAACGCCCCGCCGACATTGCTCAAGATGATATAGCCTGTCTTTGCGGACAGGGTTACAGTGGATGCAAACCGGCATACAAGGCCGGAACCAGACAACATGGAGTATCAGAGGTGACAGTTTTATCCCGGTCGTCGACCACCCTGCGGATGCTGATGATCGCGTCAATGAGCCTTTTGGCCGCTTGCGCGCTGCCCCGTTCCGGCCCCAACAAGAACGAGATCTTCAACGGCGCGGTCGAACGCGGCGGCAACACGCAGGTGATCTACGTCAACGACCACGTCACCCGTGCCTCCGCCTTCGCACCCGCCTACGGGTTCTCGAACAGCTTCCGCAATGCCGGACAGGTCGGCGCGGACGAGATCCGGGCCGGCGACACGCTTGGCCTGTCGATCTGGGAGAACGTTGATGACGGTCTGCTGACCTCGCTCGGCGCCAGCTCGACCACCCTGACGGAAATCCAGGTGGACAGCGACGGCTTCATCTTCGTGCCCTATGCCGGCCGGGTCCGCGCCGCGGGCAACACGCCCGACCAGCTGCGCCAGGTCATCACCGACGCGCTCAGCGCGCAGACCCCCGACCCGCAGGTGACCGTCCAGCGCGTCGCAGGCAACGGTGCGACCGTGTCCGTGGTGGGCCGCGTCGGCGCTCAGGGCGTCTATCCGATCGAGCGTCCGACCCGGTCGCTGTCGGCCATGCTGGCCCGTGCTGGCGGCGTCGCCATCGAGCCCGAGGTCGCCGTCGTGACCGTCAAGCGCGGCAACGATAGCGGCCGCGTCTGGCTGACGGACCTCTACAGCAGCCCCACCAACGACATCGCCCTGCGTCCGGGCGACCTGATCGTGGTCGAGGAAGACCAGCGGACCTTCACCGCCCTCGGCGCCCTGGGCGGCCAGACCCGCGTGCCCCTGGGCAATGAGGTGATCAACGCGGCCGAGGCCATCGCCATGGTCGGCGGTCTAACCAGCGCCCTAGCTGACCCCACCGGCGTTTTCGTCCTGCGCGACGAGCCGGAATCAGTCGCCTCGCGCGTCCTGGGCAAGCCGGTCGTCGGCACGCAGCGCTTCGCCTATGTCCTGGACCTGACGCGCCCCAACGGCCTGTTCCTGGCCCGCGACTTCGTCATCCGCGACGGCGACACCGTCTATGTGACCGAGGCGCCCTACGTCCAGTGGCAGAAGACCCTGTCCGCCGTCACCGGCAGCGCCGCCACCGCAGACAGCCTGTCCAGCATCGGCAACTGATCTGCTGCCGACGCCGCAAGACGATCGTTCAGCCGCCGGGGAAACCCGGCGGCTTTGCGTTTTCAACCTTGGTTTCCTGACCCGCCCCCGGATCGCACGCATCCTGACGCTGGCTGGCCACCGTCCGGTCCTCGCCCTGCCCCGGCTTGGCGATGCGGTGGGCATCTGGGGCGACAGCCCGACGGCATGGCGCGGTCGGGCCATTGCGCGACGCCACGGCTGCCCGCTGATCACGGTCGAGGACGCATTCCTGCGATCGGTCCTGCCTGGCCGGGCACGGGGGACACTGGCGGCTCGCGGTCCGGTCGGACTGATCATCGACCCCCAGGGGCTTCATTTCGATCCTGACCGGCCCTCCCGCCTGGAACACCTCATCGGACAACCGCTGGCACCCGCCACGCGCGACCGCGCGGTTCGCCTGCTGGCCCGGCTGCGCGCGGCGGATCTGTCGAAATACAATCTTCATGATCCCGACGCGCCGCTGCCGCCGCCCGGCTATGTACTGGTCATCGACCAGACGCGGGGCGACGCATCCTTGCGCGGCGCGGACCGCGCTTTGTTCCTGACGATGCTGCAGGCCGCGCGTGACGAACATCCCGGCTGCCGCATCGTGATCCGCACCCATCCCGAAACCGCGGCGGGGCTCCGGCCCGGCCATCTGACAGCCGAGGACCTGCGTCCCGGCGACACGCTGTGCGACGGACCGGTCTCCCCGTGGCGGCTGGTCGAGGGGGCCGATGCGGTCTATTCCATCAGCTCTCAACTGGGATACGAGGCCTTGCTGGCCGGGCACCGACCGCGCCTGTTCGGTCGGCCGTTCTATGCAGGCTGGGGCCTCAGCGATGACGAAACCCCGCCCGCCCGGCGCGGCCGCGCCACGCGCGAGGCATTGTTCGCTGCCAGTCACCTGACCGGGCCCACATGGTACGACCCCTGCCGCGACCGACTGACCGATTTCGAAGGCGCGGTGGATCAGATCGAGGCCGAGACCCGCGCCTTTCGCCAGGACCGGCACGGCCACACGGCCTATGGCATGCGTCTGTGGAAGCGCCGCTTTCTGGCCCGTGAATTCGGCGATGCCCGCCCGCTGCGTTTTGCGGCTGAACCCGGACCGCAGGTGACCCTGGCTTGGGCCGGGGCTGCGCCTCAGGTGCCGCAGGCGATCCGGGTCGAGGACGGCTTTCTGCGATCGAACGGCCTCGGTGCCGCGCTGACCCCGCCCCTGTCGGTGGTGGCCGACGATCTGGGGATCTATTTCGATCCGACCGCGCCCTCCCGGCTGGAGGCGCTGATCTCTCGCGGCCCGCCGCCCTGCGGACGGAACAGGGCGGAACGGCTGATCGCCGCGCTGATCGCCGCGCGGCTGACCAAGTATAATCTGGGCGGGACTATTGACCTGCCCCCGCGCGACAGGCGCCGCCGCATCCTGGTGCCGGGACAGGTCGAGGATGACGCCTCGATCCTGAAGGGCGCGGGCGCCGAACGGACCAACCTGACGCTGCTGGTGCGGGTGCGGGCGGACAATCCGGATGCCTGCCTGATCTACAAGCCACATCCCGATGTCGAGGCAGGGTTACGCCCCGGCGCGATCGATGCCGCATCGCTGGCGGCCTTGGCCGATCATGTCGCCACCGATGCCGACCCCGTCGCGCTGATCGAGGCCGTGGACGAGGTTTGGACAATCACCTCGACCCTGGGGTTCGAGGCGCTGCTGCGCGGCAAGCCCGTGACGGTGCTGGGCGCGCCCTTCTATGCAGGCTGGGGGCTGACGCGCGATCTGGGCCCCCTGCCCGCCCGGCGTCAGGCGCGCCCCGATCTGGCGGCGCTGGTCCATGCCTGCCTGATCGCCTATCCCCGCTATCGCGATCCGGTGACGGGCCTGCCCTGCCCGGTCGAACTGGCACTGGAAAGGCTGGCGGCGGGACAGGCGCATCCGCTACCGGCCCTGCGGCTGCTGGCCAAGGCGCAGGGCGCGCTGGCCGGACATGCCTGGATCTGGCGCCGCTAGTCAGGCGCGGGTCCAGCGATGGAACAGATCGCAGCCAATGGCGCGCGTCTCGGCCAGGTGGAACCGCGGTGCCTGGACCAGATGCGTCCAGCCGGTCGCACCCAAGAACGGCCGCGCCTCGGCCCCAAGCGCCAGGCCGGCAGTATAGCCGACCAGCTGATCGACCAGCCCCGCGGCCAGCAGGCTGGCAGCCAGCCGTCCGCCCCCTTCGCAAAAGACCCGCGTGATGCCGCGCGCGCCCAGATCGGCCAGGACCTGTGCCGGGGGCCCGTCGACCCGCCACAGCGGCCCGTGATGGGCGTCCTGCGGCGGCAATGGCGGCAAGGCCTGTGCCGACACGACGATGCGGACCGGCTGCTGCGGCGTGCGGATGCCGCGCACGTTCAGATGCGGCAGGTCGGTGCGTGCCGTCGCTCCGCCGACCATGATCGCGTCATGCTGCGCCCGCAGGGCATGGACATGTGCGCGGGCGGCGGGCCCGGTGATCCACCGGCTTTCCCCGCTGGCCATGGCGATGCGCCCGTCCAGGCTGCTGGCCAGCTTCAGCGTCACGAAGGGGCGGCCCGCGGTGATGCGCAGCAGGAACCCCGCCTGCAGGTCCGCGGCCTGGTCCGCCAGCACGCCTTCGGTCAGCGGAATGCCGGCATCGCGCAGCATCTGGTGACCCCGCCCGGCCACGCGCGGGTCTGGGTCGGTCAGCGCCGTCACCACCCGCGCAACACCCGCGCCGACCAGCCCCGCCGCGCAAGGCGGTGTGCGGCCGTGATGGGCGCAGGGCTCCAGCGTGACATAGGCCGTCGCCCCCGCCGCCAGCGGTCCCGCCTGGTCCAGTGCCATGCGTTCGGCATGCGGCCTGCCGCCGGGCTGGGTCCAGCCGCGCCCGACGACGCGACCGTCGCGCAACAGCACGCAGCCCACCGCGGGGTTCGGCCAGACGTTGCCCAGGCCGCGCCGCGCCAGGCGCAGGGCATGGGTCATGTGCCGGGCGTCTTCTGTCGGATCGGGGGTCAATCGTTGGCGGCGCCGGGGCGCAGCTCGGACACGAACTTGTCGAAGTCGTCCGCATCCTGAAAGTTCTTGTAGACGCTGGCGAACCGGACGTAGCCGACATTGTCGATGCGCGACAAAGCCTCCATCACGATTTCGCCGATGGTCTTGGACGGGATGTCCGTCTCTCCGGTGCTTTCAAGCCTGCGGACGATGCCGCTGATCATCTGTTCAATGCGTTCCGGCTCGACCGGGCGCTTCTGCATGGCGATGCGGATCGACCGGGCCATCTTGTCGCGGTCGAAATCCTCGCGTCGGCCGTTCGTCTTGACCACGACAAGATCGCGCAGCTGGACGCGTTCATAGGTCGTGAAACGCCCGCTGCAGGACGGGCAGAAGCGACGGCGGCGGATCGCCACGTTATCCTCGGCCGGGCGCGAGTCCTTGACCTGGGTATCGACATTTCCGCAAAACGGGCAGCGCATTCCGTTGTCCCTGTGCCAAGGCGATCCACCGTCACTATAGGCACCTTGGCAGGGATTGGGTAGCTTTATCCACAGCCCACAAGATAGGCCCCCTGGAACCTGTGGCCCGAATGCCGCGTTGCCGCCCGTAATTTCCTGCGGGATTCAACCGATTGAGGCATTCATGACCCAGACCCTGTTCATCACCGGCGCCTCCTCGGGCATCGGTGCGGCGACTGCGCGCGCTGCCGTTGCCGCCGGCTGGAACGTCGCGCTATTCGCCCGGTCCGCGGACAAGCTGTCCGCCCTGGCGGAGGAACTGGGTGACCGGGCGATGGTCGTCAGCGGCGATGCCACCGTCATCGACGCGCTGACAGCCGCCGCGGCCCAGGTCGCCGACCATTTCGGCGGCATCGACGCGGCCTATGCCAATGCAGGGCGCGGCCTTTCCAAGCCGGGGACCGAGGCGGGCGATCTGGACGACATTCGCGGGATGATCGACCTGAACGTCATGGGCGTTGTCCTGACGGCGCGCGCCCTGCTGCCGCATCTGCGCCAGACGCGGGGAACGCTGGTGCTGACCGGGTCCGCGGCGGGACGCCAGCACATCAAGGGCTCGATCTATGGCGCGACCAAGTGGTTCGTGCACGGCTATGCTGGCAACTTGGCCGAAGAGATGCGCGAATGGGGTGGGCGCTGCTGCGTCGTGGCGCCGGGGATGGTCGACACCGCGTTCTTTGACGACGGCGCCCCGGACAAGCTGCAGCCGGCCGATGTCGCCGCCGCCGTCATGCACATGATCACCGCCCCGGACCGCGCCGCGATCCGCGAAGTGTATCTGATGCCTCAGGCCTGAGGCGCGAACATCGCCATGACCTGACGCCGATGCGGGGCGCGGCGGTGTTCCACCAGATAGATGCCCTGCCAGCGGCCCAGCATCATCCGACCCCGGTCGACCGGGATCTGCAGGGTCGTTGGCAAAACGGCCGCCTTCAGATGCGCGGGCATGTCGTCAGGCCCCTCATAGCGGTGCGTGATCCAGCCCATGGACGGATCGTCGGCGGGCGGGGCCAGACGGTCCAGCCATGCCAGTAGGTCAGCCTGCACCTCGGGGTCGGCATTCTCTTGGATCAACAGCGACGCGGACGTATGTTGCACGATGAGGGTCAGCACCCCCCGGACCGCGCCGCCGGAACGCAGCCAATCGGCCAGTTCCGCGGTGATGTCGTGACAGGCGGGCCCCTGAGTGGCGACAGTCAGGACATGCATCATTCGGCGGCCTCCGGGCCCAGCAGCGCATCGTCGCGGTCATGGTCAAGGTCGATCTGCTTGCTGGCACGTGCGCCCAGGGACCGCAGCATCTCGACCTGACGGATGACATTGCCGGACCCGCGCGTCAGCCGGTCCATCGCCTGACCGTGGGCGCGGTTGGCCTGGTCCAGCGCGCGGCCGACGCCGTCCATCGCCTCGACAAAGCCCGCGACCTTGTCATACAACTGCCCCGCCCGGCGCGCGATCTCCAGCGCGTTGCTTTCGCGCCGCTCGACCGCCCAGATGTGATCGACCGTGCGCAGCGTCAGCATCAGCGTCGTGGGCGTCGTCAGCCCCACGCGGCGTTCCATCGCGAATGCCGCCAATGCCGGATCGGCCCGCAGCGCGTCCGAGAACGCCCCCTCGATCGGGATGAACATCAGCACGTAATCGACGGAGTTGTCGTCCATCCGCTGATAGCCCTTGCCCGACAGCGTGGCGATGTGCGTGCGGATGGCGGCCACGTGGCGGCGCAGCGCCGCGGCAGAGGCCGCCGGATCGTCCAGCGTCACCGAGGCCTCGTAATCGTTCAGCGACACCTTGCTGTCGATGACCATGACCTTGCCGCGCGGCATCTTGACCACCACGTCAGGACGCCACAGCTTGCCGTCGTCGTCGCGCCAGCTGGACTGCAGGTCGTAATGCGTCCCGGCCATCAGCCCCGAATCCTCCAGGATGCGCTCCAGAACCATCTCGCCCCAGGCACCCTGCTGCTGCTTGTCACCCTTCAGGGCGCGGGTCAGGTTGACGGCCTCGCGGCTGATCTGTTCGCTGCGGTTGTGCAGGGACAGGATCTGTTCGCGCAGGCGGGCCGATTCCTCGTCCAGCACCTTGTTCCGGGCCTGCAGCTCTGTCTGGAACCGGCCGACCTGATCGCGGAACGGGGTCAGCAGGGCCGCCAGCTGGTCGTTCTGCAACCGTTGCAGGTCGTCCTGCTGCGCGCGCAGCGTCTCTGCCGACAGCAGCTTGAACTGTTGCGTCATCTCGGCGCGCAGTTCCCGCAGGGTGGCGACCTCGCGCGCGCTGGCCTCGGCGTCTTTCTCGGCGCGCAGGCGTGTTTCGGCCAGACTTGTCTCCAGCTGCGCCGCCTGCCGGCGGGCGTGATGCAGCGCGTCGGTCAGACCGTCCCGCTCTTCGGTCAGATCGGCAAGGCGGGCATCCTGCGCCTCGGCCCGGGTCTGCGCGCGGGTGCGGTCCAGGTTCGCCTCGTGCAGTCGATCCTCGGCCAGTGTCGCGCGCACACGCATCCGCGACAGTGCCACCTGCCCGCGCCACCACAGCAGCAGCGCCAGCACGACCGCCAAGGCCGGCCCGATCACCGTCATGTCGGAAAGCCACGCCCCGGCATCGTCGAACTGCATCCTGTCACCACCCCGTCGTTTCGGGGCAGTGTTCACAGTTTGTGCAGCAAGCGCAAGGCGCTGTCAGAGATCGAGGCCCATCATGAAGGCGACCACGCCGCCCGCATAATCCCCGCGATGCACGGTCGAACTGTCGGACCGCGCGAACCAGTCCATCAGCGATGCCCTGTCCCGGTCCGAGAAACGCATCCGCCAATCCTGAAAGCGCCGGTGATCCAAAGCGCCCTGGTCCAGAATCTCGAAATCGCGATGACGGTCGTCGTCCATCAGCGACGCCACCACCTTCCGCAGGCCGTCGGCCGGTCCCTCCAGCCACTGGAAGAACAGGCCGTCCTCGTGGTGCAGGCATCCGGTCAGGCCGAGCGACTGGTTGCGATGGCGCGCGGTGCGCAGGATGTCCTGCATGGCCGAGCCGTCCAGACCGGCACGCGCGGTGCTGCGGTAGAGGACAAAGCCCAGGCCCTGCAGGTCGTCCAGATCACTGGTCAAGGAAGGACCGCAGCTTTCTGCTCCGCGACGGATGCTTCAGCTTGCGCAGCGCCTTGGCCTCGATCTGGCGGATGCGTTCGCGGGTTACGCTGAACTGCTGGCCGACCTCCTCCAGGGTGTGGTCGGTGTTCATGCCGATGCCGAAGCGCATGCGCAGCACCCGTTCCTCGCGGGGCGTCAGGCTTGCCAGGACGCGGGTCGTGGTCTCCTTGAGGTTCTCCTGGATGGCGCTGTCCAGCGGCAGGACGGCGTTCTTGTCCTCGATGAAATCGCCAAGCTGGCTGTCCTCCTCGTCCCCGATCGGGGTCTCGAGGCTGATCGGCTCCTTGGCGATCTTCATCACCTTGCGGACCTTCTCCAGCGGCATCTGCAGCTTCTCGGCCAGTTCCTCGGGGGTCGGTTCGCGACCGATCTCGTGCAGCATCTGGCGGCCGGTGCGGACCAGCTTGTTGATCGTCTCGATCATGTGGACCGGGATGCGGATCGTGCGCGCCTGATCCGCGATGGACCGGGTGATCGCCTGACGGATCCACCAGGTCGCATAGGTCGAGAACTTGTAGCCGCGGCGGTATTCGAACTTGTCCACGGCCTTCATCAGGCCGATGTTGCCCTCCTGGATCAGGTCCAGGAACTGCAGGCCGCGGTTCGTGTATTTCTTGGCGATCGAGATGACCAGGCGCAGGTTGGCCTCGACCATCTCCTTCTTGGCCTGACGGGCCTCCTTCTCGCCGCGCTGGACCTGGCTGACGATCCGGCGGAATTCCTCGATGTCGACACCGACATACTGGCCGACCTCGGCCATGTCGCCGCGCAGACGCTCGACCTGGTCGCGCGACCGGTCGAACAGCGCCTGCCAGCCGCGCCCGGCCTGCGCGGACATGCGGTCCACCCAGTTCGGGTCCAGCTCGCTGCCGCGATAGGCGTCGATGAATTCGCGGCGGTTGATGCGGGCCGCGTCGGCCAGCTTGACCATGCCGCTGTCGATGGTGACGATCCGGCGGTTGATGCCGTAAAGCTGATCGACAAGCGCCTCGATCCGGCCGCTGTTCAGGTGCAGCGAGTTCACCAGGACGACGATTTCCGACCGCAGGTTCTGATAGTCGCTCTCGGCACTGGCCGAGAAGCTGTTGTCCTCGTTCAGCGTCGCGGACATGCGCTGGTCCTGCATGTCGGCCAGCCCCTCGTAGTGATGGGCGATGGCTTCCAGCGTCTCCAGGACCTTGGGCTTGAGGCTTGCCTCCATCGCGGCCAACGACAGGTTGGCGCCCTCGTCCTCGTCCTCGTCATCCTCGACGCGCAGGGGGTTGCCGTCGGCGTCGAATTCCTCGCGCTTGGTCGCGGCAGGGCTGGCCTCGCCCTCGACGGTCAGTTCGACCTCCTCGGCCTCCTCGTCGTCCATGGACTGGCCGAAGGTGGTCTCGAGATCGATGACGTCGCGCAGCAGGATCTCTTCGTCCAGAAGCTCCTCGCGCCAAAGCGTGATGGCCTTGAACGTCAGCGGGCTCTCGCACAGGCCCGCGATCATGGTGTTGCGCCCCGCCTCGATCCGCTTGGCGATGGCGATCTCGCCCTCGCGGGAGAGCAGCTCGACCGATCCCATCTCGCGCAGGTACATGCGGACGGGGTCGTCGGTGCGGTCCAGCTTTTCGGTCTCGCTGGCCGACACGGCAAGTTCGCGCGACCCGGACCCGGTGGTGACGATGGCCCCGCCCTCCGACTCCTCGGCGGCGTCGTCGTCCTCGATGACGTTGATGCCCATTTCGGACAGCATCGACATGACGTCCTCGATCTGCTCGCTGCTGACCTGCTCGGGCGGCAGGACGGCGTTCAGCTGGTCGTAGGTGATGTAGCCACGCTCGCGTGCCTCGGCGATCATCTTCTTGACCGCCGCCTGGCTCATGTCCAACGTATGGGCATTGTCGTCCTTGTCGGTCTTGTCGTGGTCATCGTCCTTGGCGGCCATCCAGGGCTCCTTCTCGGCGAGATCGTGGGCGGGTGATTCGCATGTGCGTGCGAATCGTCGCAAAGTTGCTTCGGTTCTAACGTGCTTCCCGGCCGAATCAAAGGCCGGGCGCGCTGATGATTCGCAACCCCCGGGGGTTGCGAATCGCGGTCACCGCCGGGGCGGCTTGCGCCAGATCTGGCCCGACAGCCAATCCGACAATTGCGCCGACATGGCGTCGCGATCCTCGTTCATGTCGCCCGACGTCTCCATCTCGGGGTTCTCGGCCCGGTGGCGGGCGCGGGTTATCTGGCTGATCCGCCATGTCAGTCCCTCATCGGCCTCTCCCTGGATCTCGGATTCGGCGCGGGGCAGTTCGTGCGTCGTGGCGCGCGCGACCTCGATGCGGTCCAGAAGGTCCAGCAGCATCGTCACGGCGCCGTCGTCGTCCTTCCGTTCGATGATTGCGGGCGTCAGGCCCAGATGGGCGTCGCGGCGCAGGGTTTCAAGGCCGCGCCGCCCGGCCGGGCTGTCGGTATGGGTCAGCAGATCATGAAGCAGCGCCGCGCGGTCCGGGTCGCGCGGCAGCACGCGTTCAAGACGCGCCTCGACATGCGCCACGACTGAAGGGCGCAACGCACAGATCAGCAGGGCGGCGCCTTCCAGCGTCCCCTCTCCCTGTTCCGGGACGTTGATCCCCACCGGCAGGGACGGCGCCCGCGGGGCCATCGAGGCCCCTTGGCGCCGGGCCGGGCCACGCCCGGCCGCGCCCCCCCGCGGGGTGGTCTTGCGGGCGCCACCGCCGAAGAGCTCCCACTGCTTGCGCCGGATATCCTCGGAGTACAGCGCGCGGGTGCGTTCATCGGGGATGCGGGCAACAGCCTCGGCCAGGCGGCGATCCAGGGCCGCCTTGCGTTCGGGGCTGTCGAAGACCTGCCCCTGCGTCTCGCGCCCCCAGAGCAGATCCAGCATGGGCCGTGCCTGATCCAGCAGCACCCCCATCGCGCCCGGGCCGGATGCCTTGATCAGATCGTCGGGATCCTGCCCCGCGGGCAAAATGACAAAGCGCAGTGCCTGTCCGGGTCCGGTCAGCGGCAACGCCAGGTCGATCAGCCGCTGCGCCGCGCGCTGGCCCGCCGCATCGCCGTCCAGCGCGATCACCGGTTCGGGCGAGACGCGCCACATCAGGCGCAGCTGCTCCTCGGTGATGGCGGTGCCCAGGGGAGCCACCGCCCCCTCGAACCCCGCGCGGGCCAAGGCGATCACGTCCATGTAGCCTTCGGCCACGACCAGCCGCTGACCCTTGGCGACCGCGCTGCGCGCAGGGCCAAGGTTATACAGGTTGCGCCCCTTGTCGAAAAGCGGCGTTTCCGGGCTGTTGAGGTATTTCGCCCGCGCGTTCGGGTCCATCGCCCGGCCGCCAAAGCCGATGCAGCGGCCCTGTCCGTCGCGGATCGGAAAGATGATGCGCCCCCGGAACCGGTCATAGGCCGCGCCGCCGCCTTCGGGCCGGGCGGACATGCCGGCCTCGACGATCTGATCCTCGGCAAAGCCCTTGTCGCGCAGGGCCGCGGTCAGGGCGGTGCGGTGATCGGGGGCAAAGCCGATCTCGAACCGGTCCAGTGCGGCGGCGTCCAGGCCGCGGCGGTCCAGGTAATCGCGCGCATCCGCCGCGGCGCCGGTCTGCAACTGCAGGCGGAACCAGCGGCAGGCGGCCTCGGTCACCTCCAGCAGCCGCGTCCGCCTGTCGGTCTTTTCGCGGGCACGGGGGTCGGGTTCGGGCATGATTAGCCCGGCCTCGGCGGCCAAGAGCTTGACCGCCTCGATGAACTCCATCCCGTCGTGGTCGCGCAGGAAACCGATGGCGTCGCCCTTGGCCTGACAGCCGAAGCAGTAATAATAGCCCTTCTGGTCGTCGCAGTGAAAGCTGGCGGACTTTTCCTGGTGGAAGGGGCACGGTGCCCACCAGTCGCCGCGCGCCTGGTTCGACTTGCGCAGATCCCACGTGACCTTCTTGCCGATCACCCGGCTGATCGGGACGCGGTTGCGAATCTCGTCAAGGAAACCGGGGGGCAGGGACATGGGCGCGATTATCCGGCATGGCGCGGGGGGCAGCAAGCGCCTTCAGGCACCCACCGCGCCGCGGGCCAGCCCCCAATAGATCTGGGCGATGCGGCCCCTGTCCAGGCGCCCGCCTTCGCGGTACCAGTTCGTCACCCCGGTCAGCATCGCGATCAGGGCCAGCGTGGTCAGCTTGGGATCCTCGATCCGCATGGAGCGGGAGGCGACCCCGTCGCGCAGGATCCGTTCCAACGCGGCCTCGTACCGGCCCCGCAGCGCCGCGATGCGGGCGAAATTGTCGGGCGTCAGGTTGCGCAGCTCCATGTAGGACAGGAACACCGCGTCGCTGTGATCCAGGCTGAAATCGATGTGGAACCGCACGAAGCGTTCCAGCCGCGCCAGCGGCCCGGCCGCCGGATCGTCCGACCAGGCGTCCAGCAGCTCCTGCATGTGGCTTTCCAGCAGGTCGGCCAGCAGCGCCTGCTTGTCGGGCGTATAGGCGTAGAGCGCGCCGGCCTGCACGCCCACGGCAGCCGCGATCTGGCGCATCGACACGGCGGCATAGCCCTGCCGCGCGAACAGGCGGCGGGCCTTGTCGCGGATCAGGGGGCCGGTGATTTCGGCGCGGGAACCGGTGGTGCGGGCCATGGCCCCGTGTCTAGCGCGCGGCCACGGCCGAGGGAAGGCGTTGCCGGGCGCCCCCGGCCCGCGTATCGTCGCCGCCATGAGACACGCTCTGATCCTTGCGCTGACGCTGGCCGCCTGCACCGCCGACGGGGACTATCCCCGCCTGCTGCCGACGGAACAGGCGCTGGCCGAACCCGCCCTGCCCGCCCATGCGACCGCGGCCCGCACCGACCCCGCACCGCTGGAGGATGCGACCGCCGCCCGTGCAGCCGCCCTGCAGGCGCGGGCCGATGCGCTGCGCGGCCCGGTGGTCGATCCGGGCCTGCGGGGACGCGCGGGCGGGTGATTGCCAGGGGCCCGCGCAACTGGTAATAAGTTTTGACCAGTTCGCGAAAGGCCATGCCATGCCCGTCATCACCTGCATCGACGATCTCAAGCGGATGCACCGCGCCCGCACGCCCAAGATGTTCTACGATTACGCGGAATCGGGCAGCTATACCGAACAGACCTTTCGCGACAACACGACCGATTTCGCGCGGCTGAAGCTGCGCCAGAAGGTCGCCGTGGACATGTCCGACCGCCGCCTGTCGCGGCAGATGGCGGGTCAGGCGGTGACCATGCCGGTGGCGCTGGCTCCGGTCGGCATGACAGGCATGCAGCATGCCGACGGAGAGATCCACGCCGCCCGCGCGGCCGAGAAGTTCGGCGTGCCGTTCTGTCTGTCCACCATGTCGATCTGTTCGATCGAGGACGTGGCCGCGCATACGACCGCGCCCTTCATGTTCCAGCTGTACGTGATGAAGGACCAGGATTTCGTGGCCGCCATCATCGAACGCGCCAAGGCCGCCAACTGCAGCGCGCTGGTCCTGACGCTGGACCTGCAGATCCTGGGCCAGCGGCACAAGGACCTGAAGAACGGCCTGTCCGCGCCACCCAAGATGACCCTGCCCACGGTGCTGGACCTGTCCACCCGCTGGCGGTGGGGCATGGGCATGCTGAGGACCAAGCGCCGCTTCTTCGGCAATATCGTGGGTCATGCCAAGGGCGTGGGCGACACCTCCAGCCTGATGAGCTGGACGGCGGAGCAGTTCGACGAGCGCCTGGACTGGGACAAGATCGCCAGGATCCGCGACATGTGGGGTGGCAAGCTGATCCTGAAGGGCATCCTGGACCCCGAAGACGCCCGCATGGCCGCCGATTTCGGCGCGGACGCGATCATCGTCAGCAACCATGGCGGGCGACAGCTGGACGGCGCCCTGTCGTCGATCCGGATGCTGCCCCATATCGTCAAGGCGGTGGGCGACCGGGTCGAGGTCCACATGGACAGCGGCATCCGGTCGGGTCAGGACGTGCTCAAGGCGCTGGCGCTTGGCGCGCACGGCACCTGGATCGGACGGGCCTGGCTGCACGGGCTGGGCGCGATGGGAGAGGCCGGCGTGACCCGCGCGCTGGAGATCATCCGCAAGGAGCTGGACATCAGCATGGCGCTGTGCGGCGAACGCGACCTGGACAATATCGGGCCCGAGCATCTGCTGATCCCGCGCGACTTCCTGGACGAATACCAGATCGGCCAGCCGGCCTAGAACAGGCGCGACAACCAGCGGTGGCGTCGGCCCGCAAGGCTGACGCCCCAGACCAGCAGGAACGGCAAGGCGATCCCCAGGACCGCCGTGACGCCGGGATGGTCCACCCCCAATTTCGGCAGCCCCTGCAGCACGATCACGTGCAGAACATAGATCCCCGCCGCCGCCCGCCCCAAGGGCAGCGTCGTCTCGGGCATCCGCAGCCGCATGACCAGCAGGAGCAGCGCCGGACACAGGATCAGGTGGCCGACCGGGATCTCCAGCAGCGGCTCCTCTCCGATGCGGCGCAGCCAGTACAGGCTTTCGCCGATGGTCAGGGCCAGCCCCCCCGCGACCATCGCCCACAGAAGAGCCGTCGACAGGCGCGGCGGATGCACGGCCATCAACCAGCCCATCACCAGATAGAGATAGAGGTAGAAGGGGCCGTTGCGATAATGTTCGACGGGCATCTCGGACAGGCCGGTCATACGCGCGTATTGCAGCGCAACCCCCACCAGCCCCAGCACGACCGCCGACGCGACCACGGCCCCCGATCCCAGCAGCCGCATCGCACCCAGGATCACGCCGGAGATCGCCAGCCCCTCCAGAAACCACAGGTGCATGAAGCCAAGCGTCAGTTCGGTCGCGGTCAGGCCAAGGGGCCGGTTCGTGTAATAGGGCCACAGGAACAGCAGATAGACCACCGACCAGACGGCATAGAGCACCAGCAGATGCCCCACCCAATCCGACAGCCGCGCCCGCCGCAGCACCGATGCCAGGAAATACCCCGCGATCAGCGTGAAGACTGGCACCGCGACGCGCAGCACGCTGTTGCCCGTGGCCAGCGCGACCAGGCCCGCATCGCCCCAGCTCCGGAAAGTCTCTCGGGCAAGGCCCGAATGCGCGACGACCACGAAGGCGGCCAGCACCACCCGCAGATAGTCCACCGACATCAGCCGCGCCTGCGTCTTGTCCACCGCTGCCCCCAAGCCCCGCCCACGCCTTGCGCACAGGCCCTGTCGGCCCATAGGGCCGGGGGGACCGGCAAGTCAATTCACCTGCGCGCATGCGTCGCGCGGCGTGGCATTTCTGACTTCACATCCGGGCCTATCTGCGCTAAGGGCACCGCTTGGCGCCACGCACCCTTGGAGGGTGGCGTCTTCAATCATGGTTAAGGATTAAGAAAATGGCCAAAGAGATTCCGAATCTGGTGGCCGAGGCACGCGCGGGGTCAGGCAAGGGGGCCGCCCGCCAGACCCGCCGCGAAGGCAAGGTGCCCGGTATCGTGTATGGCGACGGCAAAGAGCCCGTCTCGATCGCGTTCGACTTCAACAAGCTGCTGACCACGCTGCGCGCCGGCCGCTTCATGTCCACGCTGTGGAACCTGCAGGTCGAGGGCCAGGACGATGTCCGCGTCATCTGCCGCGGCGTCCAGCGCGACGTCGTCAAGGATCTGCCGATCCACATCGACTTCATGCGCCTGCGCCGCACGTCCAAGGTGAACCTGTTCATTCCGGTCGAGTTCATCAACGAGGACAAGTGCCCCGGCCTCAAGCGCGGCGGCACCCTGGTCACCGTGCGTCCCGAGGTCGAGCTGGTCGTGACCGCGGGTGACATCCCCGATCACCTGACCGTGGACCTGGAAGGCCGCCAGATCGGTGACACCATCCACATCAGCGACGTCACGCTGCCGAACGGCGCCAAGGCGACGATCGACCGTGACTTCGTGATCGCGAACCTGGCTGCACCGTCGGCGCTGCGCGCCGAGGATGATGCAGAGGACGGCGACGCCGCCGAGGCAGCCGCCGAGGCCTGATCCCGCGCGGATCGGTCGCATGACCCTGGGGGCGGTGCCGACGGCGCCGCCCCTTTCCATTCCGCCACGGCCTTGCTAGCCCACCTGTCAAGGAGACACGCATGGAACCCGTCCACATCATCGGTGCCGGCCTTGCCGGATCGGAAGCCGCCTGGCAGATCACCCGGATGGGCGTGCCCGTCGTGCTGCACGAAATGCGCCCGCAGGTCGAAACCTTTGCCCACAAGACCGGCGACTGCGCCGAGATGGTCTGTTCGAACAGCTTCCGGTCCGATGACGACGTGATGAACGCCGTCGGCCAGCTGCACTGGGAGATGCGAGCCGCCGGCGGTCTGATCATGGAGATGGCTGGCCGCCACCGCCTGCCCGCGGGCGGCGCGCTGGCCGTGGACCGCGAGGCCTTTTCGGCCGCCGTCACCGCCGCGCTTCAGGCAGAGCCGCTGATCACCATCGTTCCCGGAGAGATCACCGAACTGCCCGGCACCGGCAACTGGATCGTGGCGACGGGGCCGCTGACCTCGGACGCGCTGGCCGGGGCGATCCGCGGCGTGACGGGGACGGACGCGCTGGCCTTCTTCGACGCCATCGCGCCCATCGTGCATGCCGACACGATCGACATGTCGATCGCCTGGGAGCAGTCGCGCTATGACAAGGGCGAGACGGAGGCCGAGCAGAAGGCCTATATCAACTGCCCGATGAACCGCGACGAATACGAGGCCTTCATCGACGCACTTCTGGCCGCCGACAAGACCGAGTTCCACGAGGGCGAGACCGCGGGCTATTTCGATGGCTGCCTGCCCATCGAGGTCATGGCCGAACGCGGCCGCGAGACCCTGCGCCACGGTCCGATGAAGCCCGTGGGCCTGACCAATGCCCACAAGCCTCAGGAAAAGGCCTATGCCGTGGTCCAGCTGCGCCGCGACAACGCGCTGGGCACGCTGTACAATATCGTGGGCTTTCAGACCAAGATGAAATACGGCGCGCAGACCCAGGTGTTCCGGATGATCCCTGGCCTGCAGAATGCCGGCTTTGCCCGGCTTGGCGGCATCCACCGCAACAGTTTCCTGAACTCCCCGACGCTGCTGGACGACCGCATGCGCCTGCGCCTGGCGCCGAACCTGCGCTTTGCCGGGCAGGTCACCGGGGTCGAGGGATACGTCGAAAGCGCCGCGATGGGGCTGCTGGCGGGGCGGATGGCCGCAGCCCAGGCCCTGGGGCGCGATCTGGCGCCGCCGCCCTTCACCACCGCGATGGGCGCGCTGGTCAACCACATCACCGGCGGGGCCGAGGCCAAGACCTTCCAGCCGATGAACGTGAACTTTGGCCTGTTCCCGCCCCTGCCCGACAGCCGGTCGGGTCGCCGCGGCCGCAAGGACCGCTATCCCGCCTACACGCAGCGCGCCAAGGACGATTTCAACGCATGGCTGGCCGCCCAGTAACACGGTTCGCGCCGTCGCCCACGGGGCTGCTGCACCTGGGCCATGCGTTTTCGGCCCTGACCGCGGCGGCGCAGGGGGATTTCCACCTGCGGATCGAGGATATCGACCGCGACCGCTGTCGCCCGGAATACGAGGCCGCGATCTTTGAAGACCTGGCTTGGCTGGGCCTGGACTGGCCGCAGCCGGTCATGCGCCAGTCCGACCGCATGCCGGCCTATCAGGACACGCTGGCGCGGCTGGCGCCACTGACCTATCCCTGCCGCTGCCGCCGGGGCGATATTCGCGTGGCGCTGTCCGCCCCGCAGGAGGGCGCCCTGCCCGCCGGGCCGGATGGCCTGATCTATCCGGGCACCTGCCGCCACCGCGACCTGCGCGATGCCGGCCCCGACGATGTGATCCGGCTGGACGCCGGTCGCGCCTTCGACGCGCTTGGGCTGGACAGCATCGGGTTCACGGATCAGGGCCAGAGCCACGTCCTGAACCGTCAGCAGTTCCTTGCGGGCATCGGCGACGTGGTCCTGTCGCGACGGGGGATGGGCACGTCCTATCATCTGGCGGTTGTCGTGGACGACGCGGCACAGGGGATCACGCTGGTGACGCGGGGGATGGACCTGTTCGCGTCGACCCATATCCACGTGCTGCTGCAGCACCTGCTGGACCTGCCGACGCCGGCTTATCTTCACCACCGGCTGATCCGCGACACGGGGGGGCGGCGGCTGGCGAAACGCGACGATGCCCGCGCGATCCGCCAGTACCGGGCGGACGGAGCGTCCCCGGACGACATCCGCCGCATGGTCGGGCTTTAGACCATCGGTTCGGTCAGCACGACCTCGGCCCCGTCCCGGATGCCGGTGTAAAAGCAGCTGCGCCGGTTCGTGTGGCAGGCGGGCCCGGTCTGGTCGACCAGCACCAGCAGACAGTCGCGGTCGCAGTCGACGCGCATCTCGACCAGCGCCTGGACGTGGCCCGAGCTTTCGCCCTTGATCCAGAACGACGACCGCGACCGCGACCAATAGGTCACGCGCCCGGTCTCCAGCGTCCGGGCCACGGCGTCGGCGTTCATCCAGGCCATCATCAGCACCTCGCCCGAGGCGGCGTCCTGCGCGATGGCGGGGATCAGGCCGGCCGCGTCATATTTCAGGCTGAGGGGGTCGAACATCGGGTTTCCTTTCGGCATGGCCGTCCCTATCTACTCATCGACCCGCGCTGATGAAACCCCAAGGGATGACGCATGGCCGAAACCGATCTGATGCAGCTTTACTCGCGACGCATCCTCGCGCTGACGACCGCCATCCCCCATCAGGGCCGGCTGGACGACGCACAGGCGAGCGTCCAGCGCCGGTCGCCGCAATGCGGATCGTCCGTGACTGTGCACCTGTCGATGGCCGATGGCCGCATCAGCGATTTCGCGCAGGAGGTGCGGGCCTGCGCCCTGGGTCAGGCTTCGGCATCCGTGCTGGGGCAGGCGGTGATCGGCATGGACCGGGCAGGCATCGTTCAGGCGCGCGATCAGTTGCGCGCGATGCTGACCCAGGATGCACCCGCCCCCGGCGCGCCCTTTTCCGACCTCGAGGCGCTGACGCCCGCGCGCGCCTATCCCAACCGCCATCCGTCGATCCTGCTGGCCTGGGACGCCACGCTGGAGGCGCTGGACAAGGCATCCGCATGAAAAGGGCCGGCCCCCTGCGGGGCCGGCCAGGTGCGCGAGCTTTGGGGACGGATGGCGCACAGGCGGGGCGCCATCCCTGCGTCGCGGGGCAGTCGGTCAGACCTGCAGCATGGCG
This sequence comes from Paracoccus sp. S4493, assembly GCF_000967735.1. NCBI lineage: Bacteria > Pseudomonadati > Pseudomonadota > Alphaproteobacteria > Rhodobacterales > Paracoccaceae > Paracoccus > Paracoccus sp. S4493. The sequence goes on along the minus strand of NZ_JXYF01000034.1, from coordinate 21,556 downwards.
GGCAGCCACAGCAGGACAATGGTGGTCAGGCTGAGCGCGGCGGCCCCGATCAGGTCGATGGCGGTGTCTTTGGTCATGACGGCAACTCCTCTCTGTTGCCTCTTTGTTCTCATGTTCTCTTGATTCGGTAAAGAACTTTTTAAGAACATTCGGCCTTGTCAGCCGACTTGGATCAGTCGAATCGCCTGATCCTGCTGCATCAGCCACATCAGCAGCCGCAGCGCCTGCCCCCGCGGGGTCTCCAGTGTGGGATCGCGTTCCAGCAGCGACCGTGCGTCCTGGCGCGCCACGGCCATCAGCCCGGCTTGGTGTTCCAGGTCCGCGATGCGGAACCGCGGCAGACCCGACTGCGCGGTGCCGATCACATCGCCCGCGCCCCGCATCTCAAGGTCGACCTCCGCGATGCGGAACCCGTCCTCGGTGTCGCGCAGGGTGGTCAGACGGCGGGCGCCGGTCTCGTTTAAGGGCCCATGATACATCAGCAGACAGGTCGAGGCCCCTGCCCCGCGCCCGACCCGACCCCGCAGCTGGTGCAGCTGCGCCAGACCAAAGCTTTCGGCGCGTTCGATCACCATGATCGTGGCTTGGGGCACGTCCACGCCCACCTCGATCACGGTGGTGGCAACCAACAGCTGCGCTGTACCGTCGGCGAAATCGGCCATTGCCGCGTCGCGTTGGTCGGGGGGCATCTGGCCGTGGATCAGCCGCACCCTGTCGCCGAAGATCGCGCGCAGATGCGTGAACCGCGCCTCTGCCGCGGTCAGATCGGTGACCTCGCTCTCCTCGACCAGGGGGCAGACCCAATAGGCGCGCGCGCCCTGCGCCATCGCGGCGCGCAGGCGTTCGGTGACCTGGTCCAGCCGCGTGTCCGCGATCATCACCGTGGTGATGGGCTGGCGTCCGGGCGGCTTTTCGTCCAGCACCGACAGGTCCAGATCGCCATATTGCGACAAAGCCAGCGACCGGGGAATGGGCGTCGCGGTCATGATCAGCATGTCGGGCGGCACGTCGCCCTTGGCGGACAGCTCCAGCCGTTGGGCCACACCGAAGCGGTGCTGTTCGTCGATGATGGCCAGGCGCAGGTCGTGGAAGGTCACGTCCTTCTGGAACACCGCATGGGTGCCGACCAGGATGTCGATGGTGCCGTCCGCCAGATCGGTCAGGATCTGCCCGCGCAGGTCGCGCTTGTCGCGCCCGGTCAGCGCCGCCAGCCGCACCCCCGCCGCACGCGCCAGCGGCTCCAGCGCGCGGGCATGCTGGCGGGCCAGGATCTCGGTGGGCGCCATCAGCACGGCCTGTCCCCCGGCCTCGACCGCAACCAGGGCGGCCATCAGCGCGACCAGCGTCTTGCCCGCGCCGACATCGCCCTGCAGCAGGCGGTTCATGCGGCGCGCACTGGCCATGTCATCGGCGATCTCGGCGATCGCGCGGGTCTGAGCGCCCGTGGGCGGCCAAGGCAGGCTTTGCAGCACCCGCGCGCGCAGGGCGCCGTCACCCGCACTGGCCCGCCCCTTCAGCCGCCGCTTGTCCCGCCGCACCAATGCCAAGGTCATCTGATGGGCCAGAAATTCGTCATAGGCCAGCCGCGCCCGCGCCGGGCTGTCGGGCGACAGCGCGCCGGGCGATTGCGGCGCATGCGCCTGGTGCAGCGCATCGGCAAAGGAGGGCCAGCCGCGCTGCGCGATCAGCTGCGGGTCGATCCATTCCTCGACCGGGGGCAGCCGGGTCAGCGCGGCATCGACCGCCTTGGCCATGCCCTTCTGCGTCAGCCCCGCCGACAGGGGATAGACGGGCTCGAAGCTGGGCGGCAGCGCCTCGCCATCCGCCAGGATGTGGTCGGGATGCACCATCTGGGCCAACCCGTCGAACAGTTCCAGCTTGCCGCTAAGGATGCGGCGCGCGCCCACGGGCAGCTGGCTTTCGATCCAGTTGTCGCGCGGACGGAAGAACACCAGCGTCAGGTCGCCCTCTCCGTCGGTGCAATGCACCCGGAACGGGCGGCCGCGGACCTGGGGCGGATGGTGGCGCGTGACGGTCACCGTGATCGTCACGATCTCGGGCGCGCGGGCGTCGGCGATGCGCGCGATGCGGCGGCGGGTGATGCCGCTGGCCGGCAGCGTCAGGACCAGGTCGCGCGGCTTGTCGATGCCCATCTGCTCCAGCGCGGCGCGCCCCTTGGGGCCGATGCCGGGCAGCGTGTCGATGGCCGCAAACAGCGGGAACAGCGCGGGCGGGCGGCCCTTGGGCGCGGTCATCCGACCCCCGCGATGCGCAGCCATTCGTCCTCGTCGATGACGGTGACGCCCAGGGCCTCGGCCTTGGCGGCCTTGGACCCCGCCCCGGGCCCCGCGATCAGCAGGTCGGTCTTGGCGCTGACGGACCCCGCGACCTTGGCCCCCATCGCCTCGGCCCGCGCCTTGGCCTCGGCGCGGGTCATCCGCTCCAGCGTACCGGTGAAGACCAGCGTCTTGCCGGAAATCTCGGTCTGCACCGCGTTAGCGGTATCCACCGGCCGGATGTCCAGAAGGGTCGCCAGCCGGTCGATGCTGGCGCGTTCTGTCGGCTGCGCGAATGTCGTCACCAGCGAATCGACCAGCACCGCGCCGATGCCGTCGATGCCGGTCAGCTCGGCCCAGTTCGGGCTGTCGGCCAACGCCACGCGACGGGCCTTGTCGTCCGGGGCGGCAAAGGCGGGCTCCCGTGCCGCCCCGTCGATGGCGGCGATCAAGGCAGGCCAGTCGTGGAAATGCCGGGCCAGGGTCGCGGCCGCGACCTCGCCCACATGGCGGATGCCCAAGGCAAAGATCAGCCGGGCCATGGGGATCGAACGGCGATCCTCGATCGCGGCGAACAGCTTTTCGGCCGAGCGTTCGCCGAACCCCTCGCGGTTCTTCAGCTTGGTAAAGTTCCGGGCATCGCGATCGGCCAGGGTGAAGATGTCGGCGGGCTCGCGGATGGGCAGCTGATCGTCTGCGAAGAACATCTCGATCTGCTTGGCGCCCAGCCCGTCGATGTCGAAGGCCGCGCGGCTGACGAAATGCTTCAGCTTCTCCACCGCCTGCGCGGGGCAGATCAGGCCGCCGGTACAGCGGCGCACGCTGTCGCCCGGCTCGCGGATCGCCTCGGACCCGCATTCGGGGCAGTGCGACGGAAAGACATAGGGCACGCTGTCCGCCGGCCTGCGCGACAGGTCGACATCGGCGATCTTGGGGATCACGTCGCCGGCGCGATAGATCTTGACCCAGTCCCCCTCGCGGATGTCGCGACCGTCGCGGATGGGCGCGCCAGAGTTGTCCCGCCCGGCGATGTAATCCTCGTTGTGCAGCGTCGCGTTGGACACGACCACGCCGCCCACGGTCACGGGTTCCAGCCGCGCGACGGGGGACAGGGCGCCCGTGCGTCCGACCTGGATCTCGATCCGCTCCAGCCGGGTCCAGGCGGTCTCGGCCGGAAACTTGTGCGCCAAGGCCCATCGGGGCGTGGTGGACCGAAAGCCAAGCCGTCCCTGGAACGCAAGGTCGTTCACCTTGTAGACCACGCCGTCGATGTCATAGCCCAGGGTGGCGCGCTGCTGTTCGATCTCGGCCCAGGTGGCGATCATCTGCGCGGTGTCGGTGCACAGGCGCGTCAGCGGATTGGTTTGGAACCCCAGAGCGGCCAACCGCTCCACGGAGGCCATCTGCGTCGGCGCCAGCGGTTCGGACAGCTGCCCCCAGCCATAGGCGAAGAAGCGCAGCGGCCGGCGCGCGGTCACCGCCGGGTCGATCTGGCGCAGCGATCCCGCGGCCGCGTTGCGCGGATTGGCAAAGACCCGCCCCGCATCGTTCAGCGCCGCAAAGTCGTCATGCCCCATGTAGACCTCGCCGCGCACCTCAAGGATGGCGGGGACGTCACCCTCCAGTTGGTGGGGGATGTCGGAAATCGTGCGGGCGTTCGCGGTCACGTTCTCTCCCACCACGCCATCGCCGCGGGTCGCGGCATGGACCAGCACGCCGTCTTCATAGCGCAGCGACAGGGACAGGCCGTCGATCTTCGGCTCGGCCGTCACCTCCAGGGGCATGTCGGGGGCAAGGCCCAGAAAGCTGCGGACGCGGGTGGTGAAGTCGGCGACGTCGCCCTCGGTGAAGGCATTGCCCAACGACATCATGCGTTGCGCGTGGACGATCTTGCCGAAGCCCTCGGCCGGGGCGGCGCCGACCTTGCCGGTCGGGCTGTCGGGCAGCGCCAGATCGGGAAAGTCCCGCTCCAGCGCCGCCAGCTGCGCCTTGAGCGCGTCGTATTCAGCGTCCGATATCTGCGGTGCGTCCTCGGCGTGATAGGCCTTGTTCGCGGCGGCGACCCGCGCCGCCAGATCCGCGATGCGGTCCGCGGCCTGACCGCGATCCATCTTCCGGTCCGGTTGCCCCACCGACTTGTCCTTCGCCATCGCCGCCCCCATCATCCGCATCCGGCCGAAACACGCGACCGTCTCAGATCTGGGTATCGCCCAAGGGCAGGCAATCGTCCAGAAGCCGTATCAGGCCCCGATCGCCAGACGTTCCGCCTGCCCCGGACCCGGATCGCGCAGGACATAGCCGCGGCCCCAGACCGTCTCGATATGGCTTTCGCCCCCCAGGGCCTCGGACAGCTTCTTGCGCAGCTTGCAGATGAACACGTCGATGATCTTCAGTTCAGGTTCGTCCATGCCGCCGTACAGGTGGTTCAGGAACATTTCCTTGGTCAAGGTCGTGCCCTTGCGCAGGCTCAGCAGTTCCAGGATCTGGTATTCCTTGCCGGTCAGGTTCACCGGCTTGCCCTTCACCTCGACCGAACGGGCGTCCAGGTTGACGGTGATCTCTCCGGTCCGGATCAGCGCTTGGCTGTGCCCCTTGGAGCGGCGGATGATCGCCTGGATGCGGGCCTGCAGCTCTTCGCGGTTGAAGGGCTTGGTCATGTAATCGTCCGCGCCGAAGCCGAAGCCGCGCAGCTTGCTTTCCGTGTCGTCGGACCCGGTCAGGATCAGGATCGGCGTGTCGATGCGGGCCAGGCGCAGATGGCGCAGGACCTCCATCCCATGCATGTCGGGCAGGTCCAGATCCAGCAGGATCAGATCGTAATCGTACAGCTTGGCCAGATCGATCCCCTCCTCGCCCATGTCGGTCAGGAACACGTTGTAGCTGGCCGCCGTCAGCATCAGTTCGATCGCCCGTGCAGTGCTTGGGTCGTCTTCTACCAGAAGGATTCGCATGGCTTGGTCTTTCCCCGATTCGCCGAAGGTCATGTCCCGACAATCTGACGAACAGGTTAATATGTCGTTACCACTTGCATTCCTTCTGCGTCATGCACCCTATGGTTGTCTATACTTTTGAAGCGCCGTCACCTTCAAAGCCGCCTTTCCGTGGCGCGCGACCGCGGTGCACCAGCCGTCGAACTCCTCCTCCGACAGGCCATAGCGGCGCAGCGCGTCGTCGCGGCTGATCAGCCCGTGCGACACCGCCAGCACGACCGTCTGCTTGCGGCTGGCGACCCATCTGGTGTCGGCCATCGGCAAATCCGCCACGCTGAGGATGCGCCCATCCGCCAGTGTCACGATCCGCGGGCCTGTGGTCTTTTTCACGAACATTGCAGCGTCCTTCCGTCACGTTCTGCAAGTTCTGGTCGAAAGCACTTAAGGCGCGGTTAGCCTGATCGGGATTTCGGCCCCGGCCGGGGTTGAGAATCCGACCAATTTGCCTATATTTTGACGCAAATCCCTTTGCCGCCCGACCAGCACCGCCTCTGGCGGGCCGAAAGATCATCCATGACCCTGACCGCTGCACTGCGTGCCGATGCGCCCGCAACCGACCTGAACAGCCTTGGTTTCGCAAAATCCCCTGCGCAGACGCGTGTCGTCGTGGCGATGTCGGGGGGCGTGGATAGTTCCGTCGTCGCGGCGCATCTGAAATCCGAAGGCTATGACGTCATCGGGGTCACGCTGCAACTGTATGACCACGGCGCGGCACTGGCCAAGAAAGGCGCTTGTTGCGCAGGCCAGGACATACACGATGCCCGTCGCGTGGCCGAACGCATGGGCTTTCCCCATTATGTCCTGGATTACGAGAACAAGTTCCGCGAATCGGTCATCGACGAATTCGCCGACGCCTATCTGGCCGGCGCGACGCCCGTTCCCTGCATCCGCTGCAACGAGCGGGTCAAGTTCCGCGACCTGCTGGAAACCGCGCGCGACCTGGATGCCGACTGCATGGCGACCGGCCATTACATCCAGCGCAAGGACGGCGCGCATCGCGCCGAACTGCACATGGCGGCCGACCCGAACCGCGATCAGAGCTATTTCCTGTTCTCGACCACCCAGGAACAGCTGAATTTCCTGCGCTTCCCCTTGGGCCATCTGGTCAGCAAGGCCGAGACGCGTGCCCTGGCCGCCGATTACGGCCTGTCCGTCGCAGACAAGCCCGACAGCCAGGACATCTGCTTTGTCCCCAACGGCGACTATGCCGCGGTGATCGAGAAGCTGCGCCCGGGTGCCGCAGATCCTGGCGAGATCGTCGACCAGCAGGGCACCGTCCTGGGCACCCATCGCGGGGTGATCCATTATACGATCGGACAGCGGCGCGGGTTGGGCATCGGCGGCGGCAGCCCGTTCTATGTGCTGCGGCTGGAGCCGGAGACGCGCCGCGTTGTCGTCGGCCCGCGCGAGGCGCTGTCGACGCGCACCATCGCCGTGACCGAGGTGAACTGGCTGGGCGATCAGCCCTTCGAGGGAGAGATCGCCTGTCTGGTCCGCATCCGGTCGACACGCCCGCCGCGGCCCGCGATCCTGCGCCCCCTGCCCGGCCGCCGTGCCGAGGTCGAACTTCTGGATCCCGAGGACGGCGTCAGCCCCGGCCAGGCCTGCGTCTTCTACGAGGCCGAAGGCACGCGCGTCCTGGGCGGCGGCTGGATCAGCCTGCGTCGGCGGCCAGCTGCCTGATCCGGGCGATCATCGCGCGCACGCCGTTTGATCGTTGCGCCGACAGGTGTTCGTCCAGCCCAAGGCGTGCCAGCGCGGCCTGGGCGTCCACCGCCTCGACCTGGTCCACCGGCAGCCCGGCATACAGCGCGTGCAGCACCGCGATCAAGCCGCGCACGATCAGCGCATCGCTGTCGCCCTGAAAGTCAAAGCTGCGCCCCTCGATCCGCGGCAGGATCCAGACCTGGCTGGCGCAGCCGTCGACCTTGGTGGCCGGGACCTGCACCGCGGAGTCCATGGGCGGCAAGGCCTTGCCCATCTCGATCAGGTGACGATAGCGGTCTTCCCAATCGTCCAGAAAGTCGAAGGTTTCGGCGATGTCCTCGAAGGCGGGGGTGGCCATGGGTCTCTCCTGATATCAGGGGTCATGGCCTAGCGCGCCGCGGCGGTCAGGTCAAAGAGGCTTTTCGGCGCGGCCCGGATCGCCTATCACGGGGCCAAGGACCGCCAAGGGGACATGCCATGACCAGACTTACCCTGCCGCTGCTGATCGGCGCCCTGATCCTGTCCGGCTGCGGGCGGTTCGGCGACAGCGGCTGGAACCCGCTTGGCTGGCGTGGCGCGGGTGCGTCGACGCCCGAAACCCTGGCCCCGGAAGGCGGCTATCCCACGGCCCAGGACGCCCGCCCCGCGGTGCCGCAGATCCTGGGTGCCGAATGGCAACCGCTCAGCGACGGCCGCCTGCTGGTGCTGCGCGGCTTTGCCCCGGTCAAGGGCTATCACTCGGCCGCCCTGGTCCGGTCGGTGCCGCGGTCCGGCGACCAGCTGCAGCCCGACTCTGACGGCGTCCTGCGCTTGCGCTTCGTGGCCTCGCCTCCGGTCGCGGACAACCCCGCGGCGGCCCTGCCCGCAAATCCCGTCACGGACACGATCACGGTGGCGCTGCCGATCAGCTTCCTGCGCCTGTCGCGCCTGTCCGCGATCCAGGTCGAGGGCGGCGACCGTGTGATCACCCTGACCCGCTGAAGGCTTGCGCAAACGCCCGGGCCGCGCTAGTCCGCAGCGGTCGGAGGCGTGGCAGAGTGGTTAAATGCACCGGTCTTGAAAACCGACGTGGGTGAAAGTCCACCGTGGGTTCGAATCCCACCGCCTCCGCCATCTCCGACCCTTCCGATCTTTTCGTCCGCACCCTGACCCGGCCTGTGCGTCGATATGTCCGCCGGAAAATAGCGCTTGCCAGGTCCGCCCTTCGTTGCGTTATATCCACCCGGACATATCACCGACGGAGATCACCATGCCCGGCCCGGATCGCCTTGCCCTTGCCGCCTGCGTGGCGCTGATCGCGTCTCCCGCGCTGGCCGATGATGTGACCGTCTTTGCCGCCGCCAGCCTGACCGACGCGCTGGACCGCATTGCTGCCCAATGGAGCGAAGAGACCGGCCAGACGGCCGTGATGTCTTATGCCGGCTCGTCCGCCCTGGCCCGCCAGATTCAGCAGGGCGCGCCCGCAGACATCTTCATCTCGGCCAGCGAGGACTGGATGGACGCGGTTCAGGCCTCGGGTGATATCAGCACCGACACGCGCCGCGACCTGCTGGGCAACAGCCTGGTGCTGATCGCGCATGGCGACGCCGCCCCGGTGACCATCGACAAGACCCTGGACCTGGCGGCGATGCTGGACGGGGGGCGGCTGTCCATGGCGATGGTCGACAGCGTCCCGGCGGGCATCTATGGCAAGGCCGCGCTGACCCATCTGGGGCTGTGGGACGCGGTGGCGCCCATGGTCGCGCAATCGGACAACGTGCGCAGCGCCCTGACCTTCGTCGCGCGCGGAGAGGCGCCCCTGGGCATCACCTATGCCACCGACGCCGCCGCGCAGGACGACGTGACCATCCTGGGCACCTTTCCCGCCGACAGCCACGACCCGATCGTCTATCCCGCCGCCGTCACCGCGCAGTCGGACAATGATCAGGCGCAGGCCTTTCTGGACTATCTTTCGTCGGACGCGGCACGGGCGGTCTGGACAGAGTTCGGCTTCACGACCCCGAAATGATCGACGCCGTCACATCCTGGCTGGGACCGACCGAATGGCAGGCGGTGCGCTTGTCGCTGTGGGTCGGGCTGGTCGCCACGCTGGTCAGCCTGCCCTTGGGCATCCTGACCGCCTATGCGCTGGCGCGCTGGTCCTTTCCCGGCAAGCAGATCCTGAACGGCATCGTCCACCTGCCGCTGATCCTGCCGCCGGTGGTCACGGGCTATCTGCTGCTGGTCACCTTCGGGCGGCGGGGCAGCGTCGGGCAGTGGCTGGAGACGGTTGGCATCGTCTTCTCGTTCCGCTGGACCGGCGCGGCGCTGGCGGCCGCGATCATGGCCTTTCCGCTGATGGTGCGTGCCATCCGCCTGGCGATCGAGGCCGTCGATCCCCGGCTGGAGGCGGCGGCGGGCACGCTTGGCGCCAGCCCTTCCTGGGTGTTCGCCACGGTGACCCTGCCCCTGATCCTACCCGGCGTGCTGGCCGGATCGATCCTGGCCTTTGCCAAGGCGATCGGTGAATTCGGGGCGACCATCACCTTCGTGTCGAACATCCCCGGCCAGACCCAGACCGTCCCCTCGGCGATCTATGCCCTGCTGCAGGCGCCGGGTGGAGAGGCGGCAGCGGGGCGTCTGGTCCTGGTGTCGATCACCATTGCCATGACCGCGCTGCTGCTGTCAGAGGTTCTGGCACGCCGCGTCGCGCGGCGGGTGGCAGGCGCATGACGCTGCAGGTCCGCTTGGTCCACCGGTTTGCCGGGTTCGATCTGGACGTGGCGTTCGACGCGCCCCCGGGGCTGACGGTGCTGTTCGGGCCATCCGGTTCGGGCAAGACCACGGTCGTGAACGCGGTCGCGGGCCTGCTGCGACCGGATGCGGGGCGGATTGCGGTCGATGACTGGGTCCTGACCGACAGCGCCCTTCGGCGCCACCTGCCCCCCCACCGCCGCCGCCTTGGCTATGTCTTCCAGGAAGGGCGGTTGTTCCCGCATCTGTCGGTCCGCCAGAACCTGCTCTATGGCCGGTGGTTCGCGCCGCGCGACGCCACCGCGCCTGATCTGGATCGCGTGGTGCAGATGCTGGGCATCGGCCCCTTGCTGGCCCGCCGTCCCGGAACCCTGTCCGGCGGAGAGCGCAGCCGCGTGGCCATCGGGCGCGCCCTGCTGGCCGCCCCACGCCTGATCCTGGCGGACGAGCCGCTGGCCGCCCTGGACGAGGCGCGCAAGGCCGAGATCCTGCCCTATTTCGAACGCCTGCGCGATGAGGCCGGCGTGCCGATCCTCTATGTCAGCCATTCCAGCGCCGAGGTCGCGCGGCTGGCCACCTCCGTCGTGGCGCTGCGGGCCGGGCGGGTCGCGGCCATCGGGCCGCCGGCGCAGGTCCTAGGCGATGCGGGCGCCGTCCGTGCGGACACGGCATCGGTCCTGACCGCGCAGGTCGCCGGCCATGATGCGGACGGGCTGACACGTCTGCAGACGGGGGCGGGTCCGGTCTTCGTCGCCCGCCTGGATGCCCCGCCCGGCACGCATGTGCGCCTGCGCGTGGGGGCGCGCGACGTCATCCTGTCACGGGATCGGCCGCAGGGCCTGTCGGCGCTGAACATCCTGGCGGGCCGCATCGCCGCGATCACGGCCGAGGAAGGACCGAACGCGCAGGTCGTCCTGACCGTCGGGCCCGACACGCTGACGGCCCGCCTGACGCGCCGCTCCGTCGCCGCGATGGGTATTGCGCCGGGACAACCCTGCCACGCGATCCTGAAGACCGTGGCGGTGGCCGCCGGCGACATCGGCGCATTGCACACTGTCCCGCCCGCGACGTGACCGTATCTTCGGATGCTGAAAATTGATGGCCGCCGCCTAAATGAACGGCCACCGCAACCAAAGGCGGCATGCCTTCGGATGCAGTGGCCGTGGACGCCTGGTCCCGGTCAGCAGACCAGCGTCTTGCCGTTGCGGCGGTGGCGCTGAACCATCTTCTGGGCCTTGCCGCCGGGCACGAAGGGCCGTGCGGGTTCCGACGGGCCAGCACGCAGTTCGGGGAACAGCGTGAAGATCTCGTCCTGCGCGGCCTGGCCCAAGGACTTCATCGCCTGGGGCCCGGTATACAGCGACTCGGTCTGCGCGTCGTTCGAGAAGACGATCTCGTGGCGGGCGAACAGGATGTGATAGTACTGGACCGAGTCCACCGGGACCTCATCGACGCCGTCCAGCGCGGTCAACTGACGTGCGGCGACCAGAACCTCGGTCGTGCCGAACATGCGCTGCGCGATGGCCGACCGGACCAGCACGCGATGCTGCGGCGACACCATCAGGTCGCGGCTTGGCAGATCCTGCCCCAGGGCGCCCGCGCGGATGCGGATCGGACGCAGCTTGGGAACCATGGTCAGATCGACGCGGTCCAGCGCGCGCCCCCCGATCCAGCGGATCGGACGGGCGCCGTTGTCGCGGGTCTCGACCAGGTCGCCCACGCGCAGGTCCTCGACCGCGACTTCGCCATCGGGGGTGCGGATCATCGTGCCCGCGCAGAAGCAGGGAATGCCCATCCCGTTCAGGCGCGACGGCGTCAGGCTGTCGGGATCGACGTCGCGCATCCACAGCTCTTCCCCGTTCGGGAAGGAGATGACGGCGTACTTGTTGTCCCACTCGTCCACATCGGCGCGGATCTTGACGTCTGACAGGTTGATCGGGTTGCCATCGGCATCATGCAGGCCGCTGAGGTCCAGCACGTCCGCGGCGGCGGGGTTGCCCTCGCTGTCCAGCTCGTCCCCGAACCCGAACCCGCGGATCGTGTCATGTCCAAAGCCGTCGGTCAGGACAAGCGTGTCGACCTCGGCATCAGGACGGCTGACGGCGGCGAACAGATCGCCGTTCATCGAGATCTCGTCGTTGCCAAGGCCGCCGATGATGGTATCGGCGCCCCACCCGCCTTCCAGGACGTCGTTGCCGTCGCTGCCGATGATCATGTCGTCGCCCGCATCGGCAAAGACGCGGTATCCATCGACGCCTGCCGCCGATCCGTCGATCACGTCATGACCGCCGCCGGTCCGCAGGTTCTGCATGTTCAGGAACCGCAGATGCCCGTCCACGCCGCCTAGGGCGTCGATGTCGCCCGAGCTGGAGCTGTCCAGCACGACATGCACGCCGGGCGCGGATTCGGTGGGCTCCGACGGGGCGGATTGCCAGGCGTTCAGGGTGTTGTACCCCCCTTCGCCGTCGTACAGGTCGTTCCCGATCGGCGCGTCGCTGCCGCCGTTGCCCCAACGATAGCCGTCGTCACCGTCCCCGCCATAGGCGACGTCGTCGCCGCCGCCGGTCTCGATCACGTCGTTGCCGTCGCCGCCATGGACGATGTCGTTGCCGCCGCCGCTCTGGATGTAGTCTGTGCCCGAGCTGCCGAGGATCGTGTCATTGCCGTTGCCGGAATAAAGGCGCATGCCGACCGTGTGCGTCGGGCCATCGACATACAGGATGTCGGCATTCGAGGCGTCGACATTGTGGTTGCCGTCGCCCAGGTACACCCGCTCGATTCCCTGGAACTCGATGGTGTTGCCGTTGGAATCGGTCGCGGTCCCCGCCTCGGTCGAGGAATAGGTGACCGTCATGTCGGCGTTGCTGTCCGGGTTCAGGCTCAGCGTGTCGCCGCCGTTGTGGTTGTAAGGATCGAAGGTGTAATTCTCGGACCCCGTCATGCCGATGACATAGGAACCGTCGAAGACGGGCACATGCCCGTCGCCACCGATATACGTGTCGTGCTCACCACCCTCGGCCGACCCGTTCCAGGTCAGATGGTCCGCGCCCTCGCCACCGTCGACGGTGTCATTTCCGCGACCGCCGTCGATGGTGTCGTTGCCCGGGCCGCCGTTGATCGTGTCGCCCTCGGCGGTGCCCACGATCGTGTCGTCACCCGTGGTTCCGGGAAGATCTGCGGCCATGGATAGTCCTCACAATGTCGCTGGTTACATCACATGCCGCGGGTCGCTGAGGGCTTCTGCCCGGCGATTCGCACCCGCTGACTTATGTCGGTTTAGTCCAAAACGCTGCCCAATTGAGAGTTGTCCTTTTCTACAGGCCACGGGCATGGCACGGCCCCGCCGCGCCATGCCGCGCCGGTCAGTAGATCAGCACGAGGGCACCGATCACCCCGCCGAACACCAGCGCGAAGATCGCCCAGTGCAGCAGGACGCTGTGCGGCGTGGTCGGGGGTTGCACCAGGCGCCAGTCATCGACCGGGCCGGGTTGCGCGTCCATGTCGGTCGGTGCCGGGGGCGTGGCCGCCCGGTCTTGGTTCATCTCTGTCATCTGGATGTCCTGAAAGAATGAGGTCGCGACGAACCGCCCGCCGGGGCGCTGTCCGTTCAGATCGTCATCGCTTCAGGGGCGTGGCGGCGCGCGGGGCCTGCGCGTCTGCCGGACAGGACGCGGGGGTGGGGCGCGGCGTGCCTGCGGCAGGACCAGCCTGACAGGCGCGCGCGGGGGCGGCGGCGAAAACGGTTCCGGATCGGCCCCCGCGGCGGGTGACGGCACCACCGGCACGCCCTGGCGGTCGACCAGCGCGACGGTCGCGGGCAGGCCGAGCTGTGACAGGCGGTCGCCAGACAGATGCGGCACCTGCCGTTGCCAGGCCGGATGGGAAACCGCCACCGCCGCGACCAGCAGCAGGACCGCACAGACGGCCCACAGCCTCAGGACAAGGGTCCTGAGGCTGTTGCGAGATGCGGCGTTCGGCGGGGCGGACATCGGTTCTGGCGTTCCTCAGTCGATGCGGGCGACCAGCAGCTTGTCGATGCGGCGGCCGTCCAGGTCCACCACCTCGATCCGCCAGGGCGACAGGGTCACGTGGGCGCCCACCTCTGGCAGGACGCCCGCAAGGTCAAGAACCAGGCCGGCCACGGATTCGTAATCGCGATCCTCGGGCAACGGGACGCCCAGCAGGTCGGAAAACTCGTCCACCGGCATCCAGCCCGCGATCAGCCAGCTGCCGTCGTCACGCTGGACGGCCTTGGGCTCGTCCTCTCCGGGGTCCGGGAAGTCGCCGGCGATGGCTTCCAGCACGTCCATCGCGGTGATCACACCCTCGAAATGCCCGTATTCATCAAAGACCAGCAGCATGTGCGCGGGCGAGGATTTCAGCTGCTCGATCACGTTCAGCGCCGGCAGACCGTCGCGCACGACGGGCACCGCGTGGATCAGCGTGCGCGGGTCGGCGGCGGGATCGGCCTGCAGTCGGATCAGGTCGCGGGCATGGATGACGCCGACGATGTCGTCATCGGCCCCGTCCCGCAGCAGGATGCGAGAGCGGTGGCCGGTGCGGAAGATCTGCGCCAGATCGTCGGGGGTGGCGTTCGCGTCGGCGATCAGCACCTCGTGGCGGGGGGTCATCAGGCCGCGCGCGGTGCGGTCGGCGATGCGCATGACGCCGGCGATCATTTCGTTCTCGGCCGGGGCGATGACGCCGGCGTTGTGCGCCTCGGCCAGCATGACCTTGATCTCCTCGTCGGACATGCTGCTCTCGGCCTTGCCCGATTGGCCCAGCAGGGCCAGCAGCACCCGCCCCGACCGGTCCAGCACCCAGACCACCGGCGCCGCGATGCGCGAGATCATCCGGATCAGCGGCGCGATGCGCGCGGCCACGGCCTCGGGGGCGCGCAGGGCGATCTGCTTGGGGACCAGTTCCCCGACGATCAGCGACAGATACGTGATGGCGACGACCACACCGCCCACGGCCAGCGTATGGGCCAGCGCGGGCTGCATGCCCCCCGCGACCAGGGCGGTGGCCAGGCGCGTGCCCAGTGTCGCGCCCGAGAAGGCGCCCGACAGCACGCCCACCAGCGTGATGCCGATCTGGACGCTGGACAAGAACCGGCCCGGATCGGCGGCCAGGTCCAGCGCGGTCGCGGCCCCCCGGCTGCCCTGCTGGGCCATGGTCTTGAGCCGGGCGGGCCGGGCAGAGACGATGGCAAGTTCGGACATGGCAAGAACGCCGTTGAACAGGGTCAACAGCAGGACGATGGCGATTTCAAGGAGCATGGGACTTTCGTCAGGTGATGAAAGGCGGCGTCACGGCCGTCCTGGACGGCCACGATAAGCGACGGCCCCCCATCGGACCAGCACCTTTCCGCGTCCGTTCACGCAATCGTCGGTTTTCCGCCAACGTGGCGCGGAAACACGAAGACGCGCCGCGGGGGGCGGCGCGCCGGGTGGCGGATCGGGCCGGGGCCGCGATCAGATATGGGTCGGAAAGCTGTCGCGGCGGATGCCCAACTGCTTCAGGCTGGCATCGGCGGGACGGCGATGGGCGCGGACGGCGCGGGCCGCCTCGAGGCTGGCATCCAGAGTGTCCATCGCGGACAGAAGGCGGTTCCAGGCATTGCGCAGGGTGGTCATTTCGGTCTCTCTTTCCGTCATCAGGTGACAGCAGAGATATCGGGTCCGACCCCCGTTTCTGCAATGCAGCATCCGGTCAACCCAGCCTTGCGCCGGATGCATGACCCCCGGCCCGTCACCGGGCCGGGGTTTCGCGTCAATCCTCGTCCGATGCCATCTGGCTGAGGACCTGACCCTTGCCGCGGGCCCGCATGATCATCGGCACGATCAGCGCAAAGGCTGCGACCGCGATCAGCCCCGCGGATACCGGGGTCGAGACCAGCGTCATCACGTCGCCCTGGCTGATCGACAGCGCGCGGCGCAGCTGCTGTTCGGCCATCGGGCCCAGGATCAGCCCCACGACCACCGGCGCGATGGGATAGCCGTAAAGGCGCATCAGGTAGCCCATGACGCCAAAGATCAGCAGCATCGACAGTTCGATCGGGGACGGGTTGGCGCCGATCGTGCCCAACGTGGCAAAGCACAGGATGCCCGCGTAAAGCCACGGCCGCGGGATGGTCAGCAGGCGCACCCACAACCCGATCAGCGGCAGGTTCAGGATCACCAGCATCACGTTGGCGATCAGCAGCGACGCGATCAGCCCCCAGACCAGGTCCGGGTTGGTCGCGAACAGCAGGGGTCCGGGCTGCAGGCCGAACTGCTGGAACCCGGCCAGCATGATGGCCGCAGTGGCGGTGGTCGGCAGGCCCAGCGTCAGCAGCGGGACCAGCGTGCCGGCGGCGCTGGCATTGTTCGCGGCCTCGGGCCCAGCGACGCCCTCGATGGCGCCGTGGCCGAACTCCTCGGGGCGCTTGGCGGCGCGTTTTTCGGCGGCATAGGACAGGAAGGTGGCGATGTCGGCACCGCCCGCGGGCATGGCGCCGATGGGAAAACCGATGAAGGTGCCGCGCAGCCAGGGCTTCCAGGACCGCTTCCAGTCCTCGCGCGTCATCCAGACCGATCCCTTGACCGCCGTCACCTTGTCCTCGACGCCATGACGGTTGGCGGCGACGATCATCGCCTCGCCCACGGCGAACAGCGCCACGGCCAGGGTCGTGACCTCGATCCCGTCCAGCAGCTGCGGGACGCCAAAATCCAGCCGCGCCTGACCGGTCAGCTGGTCGATGCCGACCAGGGCCAGCGCCAGGCCGATGAACAGCGATATCAGCCCCTTGCGCGCGCTGTCGCCGAAGGCAGACGACACGGTGACGAAGGCCAGCACCATCAGCGCGAAATACTCGCGCGGGCCGAAGGTCAGGGCCAGCTTGACCACCGTCGGCGCGACGAAGGCCAGAAGCAGCGTCGCGACCAGCCCCGCGACGAAGGATCCGATGGCAGCGGTGGCCAGCGCCGGCCCGCCGCGTCCGGCGCGGGCCATCTTGTTGCCCTCCAGCGCGGTCACGATGGAGGCGCTTTCGCCCGGCGTGTTCAGCAGGATCGACGTGGTCGATCCGCCATACATGCCGCCGTAATAGATGCCCGCGAACATGACCAGCGACCCGGCCGGGTCCAGCCCGTAGGTCACCGGCAGCAGCAGCGCCACGGTCAGCGCGGGCCCGATGCCGGGCAGCACGCCCACGGCGGTGCCCACGGTCACGCCGATCAGCGCGTAAAGCAGGATCATCGGGTCGGTCGCGACCATCAGGCCCTGGAACAGGTATCCGAACGTGTCCATGCCCCTAGCCCCCCGTGATCAGGCGTTCCAGCGGACCCGCCGGAAGGCTGAGGTTCAGAAGCTGGGAGAAGACCAGATAGATCGTCCCGGTGAAGATCAGCCCGATGGGCAGGGTCAGCGCCAGGTTGCGCTTTCCGAAGGCCCGGGCGGTGGCCGCGAACAGCAGCGCGGTCGCAATGACGAAGCCCGCCGTGTTCAGCAGCGCCAGCTGTGCGGCAAGGCCGCCGATGATCCAGGCGATGGGCGCGGGATCCTGGGCCGGGCGTTCGGCCGGCGCGTCGCGGAATGCCGCGACGACGGTCCAGGCCGACAGCGCCAGCAGCGCCCAGGCGATCCAGCGCGGGACGTCGGCCGGGCCGACGCCGGAATAGCCCCGGTTCTGCGGCAGCGTGGCCACGTCGCGGAAAATGATGACCGCGATCAGCGCCAGCACGGCCGCCACGGTCAGCGCCGCCCCGTCGGGGCGGCGTCTCGTGTCCGGGGCAGTCGTCATTCGACCAGCCCGATGTCCTTGAGGACCGCGGCCGTCGTGGCGGTCTCCTCCTCCAGCTGGGCGCGGAACGCGTCGCCCGCCAGATAGGTGTCGGCCCAGCCCTTGGTCGCCAGCGCCTCCTGCCATGCGGTCGATTTGGCCATCGTCTCGATGTCGGCGGCGATGGCGGCCTCGTCCTCGGGGGACAGTCCTGCGGGGGCGGCGACCATGCGCCAGTTCTGCAGCACGACGTCCAGGCCGACCTCGGTCAGGGTGGGGGCATCGACGCCCTCGATCCGCTCCTCGGAGGTGACGGCCAGGATGCGCAGCGTCCCGGCATCGGCCTGCGGCTTGAACTCGCCAAGGCTGGAGATGCCCGCGGTCACCTGGTTGCCCAGGATCGCGGCCAGTGCCTCGCCGCCACCGGAATAGGCGATGTAGTTGATCGCGGTCGGGTCGACATCGGCGGCGTTGGCCAGAAGGCCGACCGCGATGTGGTCGGCGCCGCCCGCCGAACCGCCGGCCCAGCTGACGGAGCCGGGATCGGCCTTCAGCATCTCGACCAGCTGGTTGATGTCCTGGATCTCGGATGCGGTGGGCACCACGATCGCCTCGTATTCGCCGGTCAGGCGGGCGATGGGCGTCACGTCGGCCAGCGACACGGGCGAGGCGTTGGTCAGGATCGCGCCGACCATCACATAGCCGCCCACGATCAGCTGGTCGGCCTTTCCGGTGGCCGAGGACGCGAACTGCGCCAGACCCACGGTGCCGCCGGCGCCCGGAACGTTCTGGACCTGCACGGAATCAGAGATGCCTTCGGACTGCAGGACCTCCTGCATGGTGCGGGCGGTCTGGTCCCAGCCGCCGCCCGGTGCGGCAGGCGCCAGGATGGTATAGTCGGTGGCCAGCGCCGGAACGGCCAGGGCCGCGGTGAACAGGCCCGCAAGAATCGCGTGTTTCAAGATAGTCCTCCCCATTGGCCGGGCCTCCACCCGGCAACGGGCATCCTGACACGCCAACCTGACGCAAAGCTGACATCGGCGCGATTATTCCGGGCCCGGCTCCGGCTCCGGCGGGGACAATGCCTGCTGCCATCGCGCGATCAGCCGGGCACGGCGCGACTGGTCCAGATAGGCCAGCAGGCCGGGGCTGATCGCCACGGGGCGCAGCTGCGCGCCCAGCGCCGGGGGCATGCCGTCCGCGCCCGACGACACCTCCAGGCTGACGGCGGGCAGGCGCAGCTCTTCAGCCAGAATGGTCTGGCCCTCGCGCGACATCAGGAAGGCCAGGAAGGCCGCGCCCAGGTCGGGCCGCGCCGCCGCACGCGGCACCAGCGCCACCCGCGACACGACCACGGTAAAATCGCGCGGCAACAGCAGGCCCACGTCCGGCTCCTGCCGCGCCCAGTCCGCGGCATAGGACCCCAGGATGTTGTATCCGACCGCCAGCCGCCCGTCGGCCACGCGTTCCAGGATCTCGCGCGAGGTCGCGAACTGCTGGACGCCCGCGCGACCCATCGCCTGGCCCAGGTTCCAGATGTCGAAGAAATGCTCTTGGTCGCGGGCCAGGAACAGGTATCCCACCCCCGACAGCGCGATGTCATAGGTGCCGATGCGCCCCTGCACCGCCGCCCCGCCATGATCCAGCCAGTCCAGCAGCTCGAACCGGGTCGCGGGGGGCTGGCGGTCGCGGAAGCTGGGCTTGTGATAGACCAGGACAGCGGGTTCGAACGTGATCGCATAGGCCGTGTCGCGCCAGTTCGCCCAGCGCGGCCAGTCGGCCGAGGACGGCGTGGCCACCGCCTGGGCATAGCCGTCATTGGCCAGCTTGATCTGCAGGTCCATGGCCGAGGAGAACGCCAGATCCGCGGTGGTGCCGCCGGCATCAGTCTCTTCGGTGATGCGCGCAAAGATCTGGCCGGTCAGCAGGTCCTGGTATTCGACGGCGATGTCGGGGTTCAGCGCCTGGAACCCATGGATCAGCGGGCGGGCCAGATCCTCGTCCAGCGACATGTAAAGGCGCAGCGGCCGGTCCTGCGCGCCTGTTGGCGCGGGAAACCGCAGCGTGTCGGCCGCCGCCGCCCCGGCGATGACGGACAGGATCAGCGCAACGCAGGACAGGTGGGGAATCATGCGGACCAGCATGGCGCATCGTGGCACCCGCCGCCCCGCCGGACAAGCGGCCCGCGCGCCCTTGCCTGCCCGGCCCGCGCGGCCCTAAGATCGCCGCCGGGGGGACGGTCGATGCGCATTCTGCTGGTCGAGGACAACGCGGCGCTGGCCGACGGGCTGGTGCAGCTTCTGGCCGGCGCGGGGCATGCCGTGGATCATGTCGATGACGGCGCCTCGGCCGAGGCGCTGATCGCGGCGGAACGGTTCGACCTGGTAATCCTGGACCTGAACCTGCCGCAGATGGACGGGCTGGAGGTCCTGCGCCGCATGCGCACCCGCCGCGACCCGGCCGCGGTGATGATCCTGACCGCCCGCGGCACGCCCGAGGAACGCGTCCGCGGCCTGGACCTGGGCGCCGACGACTACATTGTCAAACCCTTCGAGATCACCGAGTTCGAGGCCCGCGTCCGGTCGCTGCTGCGCCGACAGGCGGGCCTGCGCGCGGCCGAGGTCACGATCGGCGGCGTCATGCTGGACCTGACCGCGCGCCGTTTCCTGGCCGAGGGGCAGCCGATGGACCTGCCCGCCCGCGAACATGCGCTGCTGGAACTGCTGTTCATGCGCGCCGGCAAGGTCGTCCCCAAGGAGACGATCATGCAATCCATGACCTCGCTGGAGGATACCCTGTCGGACAACGCGATCGAGCAATATGCCAGCCGCCTGCGCCGCAGGCTGGCGCCCCACGGGGTGCAGCTGCGCACCGCGCGGGGCATCGGCTATTACATCGACAAGGGCGTCTGAGCGCCGATGGGATCGCTGCGCCGCCGGCTGCTGGCCTGGCTGCTGGCGGCCACGGCCGCCCTGGGCACGCTGGCGATGGCCGACACCTGGTCCGAGGCCGTGTCCACCGCCCGCGCCGTGTCCGACCGGGTGCTGACCGGATCGGCGCTGGCCATCGCGGAACGGGTGACGGTGGGCGACGATGCCGCCCTGCAGGCCGACATCCCCTATTCCGCGCTGGAGATGCTGACCTCGACCGCGCAGGACAGCGTGTTCTATCGCGTCGACGGGCCGGGCGGGTTCATGACTGGCTATGCCGACCTGCCGCTGGCCGAACCGGGCGCGGATGGGGCGGGCTTTGCGGATGCGGTGTTCGCGGGTGCGCCGATCCGGGTCATCACGCTGGCGCGGACGGTGTCGACGGGCATCGAATCCATCCCGTTCCGCGTGACGGTCGCGGAATCCAAGCTGGCGCGGAACCAGCTGTCGCAGGCGATCCTGCTGCGCTCGGCGGCCAGGTTGGCGCTGATGATCTGCGGGGCGGCGGCGATCATCTGGATCGCGGTGCCGCTGGCGCTGCGCCCGCTGAACAGGCTGGGCGACGCAATCAGCGCGCGGCGCGCGGACGACCTGTCCCCCCTGCCCACCGACGTCCCGCAGGAGGTCCAGGACCTGGTCGCGGCGATGAACTCGTTCATGGTGCGGCTGGCCACGGCGCTGTCGGCGCTGCGCAGTTTCACCGGCAATGCCAGCCATCAGCTGCGCACGCCGCTGGCGGTGATCCGCACCCAGCTGACACTGGCGCAGCGGGCGGGCGACGCGCAGGCCGCGCGATCGGCGGTGGCCAAGGGCGACGCGGCACTGGCCGATGCCGAACGGATCCTGGCGCAGCTGCTGCTGCTGGCGCGGGTCGATGCGGCCGCGGGCCATCCGATGGTCGCGCCGCTGGATGCCCACGCCCTGGCCCGCGATCTGACCGGAGAGATGATCCCACGCGCCGCCGGTGCGGGGATCGACCTGGGCTATGACGGCCAGCCCGTCGTGGTGCGCGCCGAACCCGTCCTGCTGGCCGAGGCGCTGAAGAACCTGATCGACAACGCGCTGGCCTATGCCGGCCGCGGGGCAGAGGTCACCGTCCGCGTCGCGCGGCAGGACAGCACGGCGGTGATCTCGGTCGAGGATGACGGCCCCGGCATC